>NZ_JACEXH010000085.1:0-15027 GCF_014525465.1 Actinotalea sp. JY-7885
GGGGCGGCCGCGCCGGCCCCGCCCCGCCCGCGACCCCCGGGCCACGGCGGCGGCCGTCGCCCTGGCCGTGCCCGTCCCCGTGCTCGCCCTCGTGCTGTGGAAGCTCGGCGTCCAGAACGCCTGGACCCTGCCCTTCGGCATCAAGATGGCCTTCGTCCCGGCCCCCGAGGACGTGCTGCGCCGCATCGTCGACATCACCGTCGGCGGCGTCTTCGACGACGCGTTCAGCGGCTCGCTGTGGGAGCACCTCGCGGCGAGCACGGGACGGGTCCTGTCCGGGTTCGGGCTCGCGGCGCTCTGCGCGATCCCCCTCGGGGTCCTCATGGGGCGCTTCCGTGCCGTGTTCCGCATGCTCGACCCGCTGCTCAACGTCGTCCGACCGATCCCGGTGACGGCGTGGGCGCCCCTCGCGCTGCTCATCATCGGCTTCGGGGACCGCTCGACGATCTTCCTGGTCTTCCTCGCCGCGTTCTTCCCGATCCTGCTCAACACGATCGCGGGCGTGCGCCGAGTCCCGGAGCGGCTGCTCGAGGCCGCGGCGATGCTCGGCACGCGTCCGGCGCAGGTCCTGACCAACGTCGTCCTGCCCGGCGCGATGCACAGCATCGTCGGCGGCCTGCGGATCGCCCTGGGGCTGTCCTGGGTCATCCTCGTCGTCGGGGAGACCGTCGGCATCAGCACCGGCCTGGGGTCGATGATCACCCAGGCGCGGGACATGTCCAAGACCGATCTCATCGTCGCCGGGATGGTCGTCATCGGCCTCGCGGGCTTCCTCGCCGACCGGCTCCTCGCCGGCCTGGTCACGCTCGTCACCCGCGGCCGCCCGACCCTCTCCTAGGAGCCACCATGCCTCGCATCGGAACCGACCGGCCCCAGCTGCCCGGGGACATCCGCACCGTCGCCCTCGAGAAGCGCTACCGCCCCACCGACACCGTCCCCGCGATGGCCGGCGTCGACCTCGACGTCCGGGCGGGCGAGCTCGTCACCGTCGTCGGCGCGAGCGGCTGCGGCAAGAGCACCCTCCTGCGCATCATCGCCGGGTTCGAGACCGCGACCGGCGGCTCGGTCACCGTCGCGGGCGAGCCGGTCACCGGCCCGGGGCCGGACCGGGGCGTCGTCTTCCAGGACTACGGCCTCTTCCCGTGGCTGACGGTCCAGGAGAACGTCGCGTACGGCCCCAAGCAGAAGCGGTACAGCCGCGACGTCGTCGCCGAGCGTGCCGAGCGCTTCCTGGCGACGGTGGGCCTGACCCGGTTCGCCAGGTCCTACCCCGGCGAGCTCAGCGGCGGCATGCAGCAGCGCGTCGCGATCGCCCGCGTGCTGGCGAACGACCCGGCCGTGATGCTCATGGACGAGCCGTTCGGCGCGCTCGACGCCCTGACGCGCAGCACCATGCAGGTGGAGCTGAGCCGCATCCACCGCGAGACCGGGACGACGGTGCTGCTGGTCACCCACAGCATCGAGGAGGCGGTGGTGCTCGCGGACCGCGTCGTGGTCATGGCGGGCGGCGCCTCGCACGGCGTGCCGGGTCACGTCCGCGAGGTCGTCCCCGTCGGCCTCGGCGAGGACCGGGACGTCACCGGGCCCGCGTTCAACGAGATCAAGCGGCACATCGCGGCCCTGGTCCACGAGGGCACGCAGGCTGTGCCGGCGGCGTGACGCCCGGACGTCACCAGGGCCACCACGACGGCGGCCACCAGCCGCCGATCCAGCCCCAGAACCACTGCCACCAGCCGCCGCCCGGGGTGCCCGGACCGTCGCCGTCCTCGCCGTCGACGAGGACGGCGACGGTCCGGGCCGGCACGGTGACGGTGCCGCTGGCCTCGTCCCACGTGGTCTGACGCACGACGTCGTCGCTGCCCTCGGCGAGCACCGGCGACAGCTCGTAGTCCGCGCCCGCGAGGTCCGCGAGCGCGATCACGGCGGGCTCGTCGGACGCGTTGAACACCGTCAGCAGGCCGTCCAGCTCGGGGTCGACGTCCCGGCCGACCGTGTCGTCCACGTGCATCGCGATGACGCCGGGAGCGGCGTCGGGGCCGCTGCCGGGGAAGGTCACCTTCTCCCGGATGAGCTCCGCGTCGCCGAGCCGGAACAGCTCGGTCGAGAACCGCAGCCGCAGGAGGTCCTGCGCCTGGTCCCCCGCCGCCTCGATGTCCGCGGGCGTGGGCGCGAGCGCCGGGTCCGCCAGCAGCGGCGCCTGGTAGGGCCACTTCGCCTCGTTGTCCGCCGCGGGCGGCAGGCCGCGCCCGAAGGTCGTCCCCTGCCCGGACCAGTCGATCTCGTTGAACCAGTCGCCCGAGTCGTAGCTGTTGCGGTCCAGGGACTTGCTGCGCAGCAGGTCCGTGCCGGCGTGCCAGAACGACGGCGTCTGCGACAGGGCGGTCGTCGCGAGGGACAGCGTGTTCATGCGCACGCGGTCCGCCATCGGCGTGTCCTGGGGCAGCTTGAGCGTCAGCGAGTCGAAGAGCGTCTCGTTGTCGTGCGCGTCGACGTAGGTGACGACCTCCTCGGGTGACGTCGCGTAGCCCGCGGGCTGCCCGTTGTAGTCGAGCTCGGCGCCGGTGCGCACGGTGCCGTCGCTCGCGAGGAACGCGAAGTCCTCGAGGTTGCCCGCGAGGCCGAGCCGGACGAGGTCGGCCTGGTGCTGCAGGCGCGCGCGCTGCTCGTCCTGCGAGCCGTTGACCGGGGCGCCGTTCGGGTCGGTGAACGCCCCGCTGCCGAAGCCCTGGACGCGCGGGTCCTCGTCGAACGGTCCCCCGCCGCGCACGGCGTCGCGCAGCCGGTCGCTGAAGGTCCCGATGCCCGTGCCGTCGAGCTGGCCCTGCGTCGCCTGGGTGAACAGACGGTTGTCGGCGACCTCGCCGAAGTTCCAGCCCTCGCCGTAGAGGTAGACGGCCGAGCCGTCGACGCCGTCGCGGCGCGGCGTGAGCGCGTCGAGCGCCTCGCGCACGGCCTGCATGGTCTGGACGCTGTGGTGCCCCATGAGGTCGAAGCGGAAGCCGTCCACCTTGTAGTCGCGGGCCCACGTCACCACGGAGTCGACCATGAGCTTCTCGGTCATGGCGTGCTCGGTGGCCAGGTTCTGGCAGCACGTCGACGTCTCCACCTGCCCGGTCGCGTCCAGCCGGTGGTAGTAGCCGGGCACCACGCGGTCCAGCACGGACTTCGGGTCCTGGCCGCTGGCGGCGGTGTGGTTGAACACCTGGTCCAGGACGACCTGGAGGCCGTCGTCGTGCAGGGCGCCGACCATGGTCCGGAACTCGGCGACCCGGGCACCGCCGTGGGCGTCGCGCGCGTAGGACCCCTCCGGGGCGCTGAAGTGCAGCGGGTCGTAGCCCCAGTTGTAGCCGTCGCCGGCGCGGATCTGCTCGATGCAGGCCTGCTGCTCGGGCGAGTCCGGCGGGAAGGACGCGAGGTCGCACGGCGGCGTCGCCTGGGCGCCGCGGTCCTCCTCGATCGTCGCGATGTCGAACGTCGGCAGCAGGTGGACCGTCGTCAGCCCCGCGTCGGCCAGCTCCCGCAGGTGCTGCCGGCCCGCCGTGCCCTCCTGCGCGAAGGCCCCGTAGGTGCCCCGGAGCTCCGCGGGGACGGTCTCGTCGCTGATCGAGAAGTCGCGCACGTGCAGCTCGTAGATCGTCTGGTCGACGGGCTCGACCTCGGGCTGGTCGGCCGTGCGCCACAGCCGCGGCTGGTGGTCGCGGTCGTCCAGGTCCACCAGCACCGAGTGCGTCGAGTTGAGCGTCAGCGCGACCGAGTACGGGTCCGTGACGCGGTTGACCTCGACCGCGTCCGTGCTCGGGGCGTAGACGGTCACCTCGTAGAGGTAGGCCGCGTCGGCCCAGGCCTTCTGGCCGCGCACCGTCCACGTGCCGTCGGCCCCGCGGTCCATCGCGACCCGCTGCGGCTCGGCGTCGAGGTCGAGCCGGCCGCGGCGGTCCGGGGTCCACAGCAGGAGGTCCACGTCCTGTGCCGTCGGTGCCCACAGGGCCAGGTCGGGCCGGCCGGACCGCCACGTCGCGCCCAGGGCGCGGTCGGCCGCGTCCTGCGCGAAGAGGTCGTCCACCACGCCCGGGACCTGGACGCCCGTGATCGCCGTCGCCGCGCCGGCGGCGTCGTACTGGCCGACGAGCAGCTCACCGCGCAGCAGCGCCTCGACCTCCGCCCGCGGGGCGTCCACGCTCAGCGCGAGGAAGCCCTCGAGGTGCGGGAACGCGGCGAGCTGCTCGGCCGTGAGGCCGCCCTCGTCGAGCGCGAGCTCGATCGCCTCGCCGCCCTGGACGGCGTCGTCGACCACCTCGAGCGACGCGTCGGGCGCGTGGTGCAGGCGCCACGTCTGCGCCGACGCGTCCGTCCCCGGCAGGAGCGCCGCGGGCCACGCGATGGTGCCGGCGTCGAGCCAGTGCGCCTGCGCGGTGCCGACGCCGGCCAGCGGCGGGTCGACGACGCCGACCGTCAGGACGTGCGTGGCGAGGTCGTACGTGAAGGTCACGCGCTCGTCGGCGGACGCCGTGAAGGCGATGTTCGCGCCGCCCGGCGCGCCGCCGGCCCCGTAGTTCTCGTCCCACGTCAGGCCGTGCGCGACCTTGACCTCGTACGTGCCCGCGGGCAGCGGACGCGAGGTCCAGGTGAAGGTGCCGTCGCCGTCCGGGTCCTGCAGGGAGGTCACGACGCAGTCCGGCGACCAGTCCGCCGGGCAGCCCGCCTCGCTCTGGAAGGAGCCGGGCAGCGTCAGCAGCGGGCCCTGGGCGCTCGACGTGAACCACTTCGTGGCGTCGTCGTAGACGAACGTGACCTGCTGCGTCGCGGGCACCGAGATCGGCACGTTGTCGCCGCCCCGCACGCCGCCCGCGCCGTAGTTCTCGTCCCAGGTGCCGTTGATCGCGATCTTGTACTGGAAGTCGCCCGCGGGGACCTCGAACGTGCCGGAGTACACGCCCGCGCCGCGGTGCGTCAGGGCGACGGCGGTGCAGTCGGGCTGCCAGTCGGCCGAGCAGCCGAGCTCGCTGTCCAGGTCGCCCGCGACCGTGACGAGCAGGTCCTCGCGACCCTCGGCGGGCTGCTCGTCCGGCACGGCGCCGTCGACGGCGACGCCCACGGACGCGAAGGACGAGGCCGCCACGCGGTCGCCCGCGGCGTCGACGCTCACGGCGCGGTACTCGACGAGCGTCCCGCGCGCCAGGCCGGCGGTGTCGTGGAACACGCGCGGCGTGGTGTCCTCCGCCGTGCCGAGCGGGGTCCAGTCCTCGTCGCCGACCACGCGGTACGCGAAGGAGGTCTCCGCCCAGACGTCGGCGACCTCGGCCGCGACGGGGGCCACCCCGGTGACGGCCGCGCCCGGGGAGGGGACGGCGACCGTCAGGTCGTCCGCCCCCGCAGCGACCGGGCCGTCGGCCACCAGGACCACGGCGCCGAACGCCGGGACCGTGAGCTCGACGGTGCCGTCGTCGGCCGCGGTGACGGCCGCGTGGTCGTCCGGCGATCCGGCGAGGGCGGCGAAGCCGGCGCCCGGCGTCAGCGTGTCGACCGTGACGGTCGCGGGCACCGCGGCGTTGTTCACGGCGACCAGGTGCTCGACCCTCTCCTCGCGGTCGACGCGCGAGAACGCGTAGACGGAGCCCTCGCCCGGACCCGTGACGGGCCGCTCGAGCTGCGCGCCGGTCGCGAGCGCCGGCGTCGCGCTGCGGGCCGACGCCAGGCCCGCGATGTGCTCGTAGAGCGGGGCGCCCGTGTCGTAGCGGTCGACGGAACCCAGGGCCTGCCCCGTCAGCAGCTCCTGGTCGGTGTACTCGGGCGTCTGCGACGCGAAGAGGGTCTGCCGCGCGCTCTTGTCCCCGCCGAGGCCGGCGAAGCCCTGCTCGTCGCCGTAGTAGACGACGGGCTGGCCGCGCGTCAGGTACATGAGGCTGTGCGCGAGCTCGGAGCGCGCCAGGCCGTCGCCCTGCGGGGCGACGAAGTAGCCGATGCGGCCCATGTCGTGGTTGCCGAGGAACGTGGGCAGGGCGGTGGAGCTCGTCGTCGGCGTCGTGTACATGTCGTCGGAGGCGAACAGCTGCCGCAGGGTCTGCGGACCCGTGCCGCGGGCATACGTCGACGCGGCGGCCTGGAAGGTGAAGTCCAGCACCGAGCTCATGTCGGTGGTGCGGACGTACGGCGAGAGCTTGGCCGCGTCGGCGTCGTACACCTCGCCGAACATGAAGAAGTCCGGCTTGCCCTGGGCGTGGGCGTAGTCGAGGACCTGCGTGGTCCACTGCTCCCAGAACTCGGGGTTCACGTGCTTGACCGTGTCGATCCGGAAGCCGTCGATGCCGAGGTCCACCCAGTCCTGGTAGACCTCGACGAAGCCCTCGACGACCGTCGGGTGCTCGGTCATGAGGTCGTCCAGGCCGTCGAAGTCGCCGTACGTGACGGACTCCCCCGCCCAGGTCGAGTTGCCGCGGTTGTGGTAGAGCGTCGGGTCGTTGAGCCACGCGGGGACCTTGAGGTCGGCGTCGGCCGGGTCCACGACGGGCGTGTAGGGGAACGACGTGGCCGGGTCGAGCTCGGGGAACGACCCCGTGCCGGCGTGGTCGGCGGGGTCGAACGGCGTGCCGGCGGCGTCGGTGTACGGCCGCGTCGCCTGGTCCACGTAGGAGTACTGCCCCTCGGCGTAGTCGACGACGTCGGCCGTGTGGTTCGTGATGATGTCGAAGTAGACCTTGATGCCCCGCGCGTGGGCGTCGGCGATGAGGGCCTCGAGCTCCGCGTTCGTCCCGAGGTGCGGGTCGATCTGCGTGAAGTCCGTGATCCAGTACCCGTGGTAGCCGGCCGAGGCGTCGGCGCCGGTGCCCTGGACCGGCCGGTTGAGGAAGGACGGCGTGAGCCAGATCGCCGTCGTGCCGAGCCCCTCGATGTAGTCGAGCTGCGCGCGCAGGCCGGCGAGGTCACCACCCTGGTAGAAGCCCTTGTCGGTCGGGTCGAACCCCGTGGCGAGGCGGTCGCCGGTGAGCCCGCCCGTGTCGTTGCCCGGGTCCCCGTTGGCGAACCGGTCCGTCATGACGAAGTAGAACTGCTCGGCCGAGCCCGGCTGGCGCACCGGGTCGGCGACGAGCGCGGCGTCGGCGTCCGAGGCCGCGCCTCCCAGGTCCAGCGGGACCAGGCCGGTGCGGTGCGTGGCGTCGTCGTACGTCACGCGCAGCCGCGTCGGTCCGGCGACGACGAGCGGGGTGTTGTCGCCGCCGCCGTCGGCGCCGTACGCCTCGTCCCAGGCGTCGTCGAGCGCGACCTTGTACTGCCAGGCTCCCGCCGGGACCTCGAACTCCGCGGCGTAGCGGCCCGGTTCGCCCGTGGGCGCGAGCTCCGTCGCGGCGCAGTCCGGCGCCCAGTCGGCCGCGCAGCCGAGCTCGCTCTGCAGGTCGCCGACCAGGGCGACCGAGCGGTCCGCGGCGGTCGCGGGCGCCGAGCCCGGACCGGGCGGCACGACGGTCGCCGTGAGGGCGAGCGCGAGGACGGAGCCGATCCGCGCCGCCGAGCGCGCGCGGGTCGACGAGGCCGTGAGGGCCGAGGTCATGGGGACTCCCTTGTCACCACCGATGTTCACCCGGGTGAACTCCGCCGGGTGGCGCGACGGTAACGCCGGGCCGCAAGGCCGGGCAACGCGTGGCGGCGCGCCCTTGCAGTGGACGCGCGACCACCCCGGAGGGCCGTGCGTGCGATCCGTCAGGCGGTTGCAGTGGCGCCCGCAGCTCGTCCGCAGTGCGGACAGCGGGCGTCCACGGCCGCCACCCGGAGCGCTAGCCGCCGTAGCTCGCCGTGAGGGCGACGAGGAACGCGACGCAGGCGCCCGCGGCGACGATGGCCAGGATCGCCGCCCCCGCCAGCACGCCGATCGCGTACCAGCGCGTCCGTTCCACCACGACCCCGGCGATCACCGCACCGACCGCCACCATCCCGACGATCGTCGAGACGATCTGCTCGATCCCGCCGCTGTGCGTGACCCCGCGGAGCAGGCCCCCGAGTCCACCGGCCACCACGAAGCAGGCCACGAGCGCGGGGATCGCGAGGGCCGCGCCGATCCAGAACTTGCGCTTGTTGGACGACGGCGTGCGCACCGGCGCGTAGGGGTCGGCGGCGCCCTGACCGTAAGGCTGCTGACCGTAGGGCTGCTGACCGTAGGGCTGCTGACCGTAGGGCTGCTGACCGTAGGGCTGCTGACCGTAGGGCTGTGGCTGGCCGTACGGCGGCTGCTGACCGTACGGCGGCTGGCCGTCCGGCTGCGCGCCCGGCTGCTGCGGGTCGTCCTGCGGGGGCGGCTGCTGCGACACGGTGGCTCCTCGGTGGGGACGCTGGTCAGGTCAGGGACAGGACGATCGCCGTGGCGGCAGCCCCGGCGAGGAGGGTGAGGTAGAGCAGGACGAGGCGCGTGTCGCCGAGCTTGCAGCGCGAGCGGAGCAGGCCGGCGCGCCGGGCCCGGGCGTACCCGACGATCGCCAGCACCGCGAAGCCGAGCAGCGCCCACGGCCCGAGCACCCAGCCCAGCAGCGCCACCGTCGCGAAGACGCACAGCCGCAGCGGGTCCGGCGGCGCCGCGGTGCCGGAGCCCGCGACCGCCTCGTGCGGCGGCCGGACCTGCCGGGGGTCGCTCACCGGGGCACCATCGGGAGCGAGACCCGGGACGGGCGCTCGGGCGGTGTACCGCGCGTCGCACGGCCCGACCCAGCCGCCGTCGCGGCGGCGAGGGGCACGCCCGCGGCGCTCGAGATCCGGCTCCGCGACAGCGGCGCCCACGCCTGGACCGCGCAGAACGGCGCGCACTGGTGCGCCCGCGACTCCTCCTCGACGGTCGCGACGTGGACGCAGCACTGCGTGAGCCGCTCCTCGATCATCGTGTTCATGTCCATGAACGGCTTGATCGTCACGCGCAGGACGCGCTCCCCGAGGAGGCGCCGCATCCGGTCCTGCTGACCCGGCAGGCGTGAGGCGGCGAGGGTCGCGAGGGTGCTGATGCCGAGGTCGCACGCGGTGCAGATGTCGCGCCAGATGGTCGCCATCGACGGGTGGGAGAGCGACGACTGCTCCGAGAGGAGGTCGAGCAGGGACCCCTTGACGGCCGCACGCAGCTGGGCCGGGATGGCGTCGTCGGCGATGCGGTTCGCCAGCACGTCCGGCTCGAGGTCGAGCCACTCCTTGAGCCGCTGCGGACCGATGAGCGCGACGAGCGAGCGCCACGTGCCCGCGTCGTCCCGGAGCAGGTAGCCGACCGAGCAGCAGTGCGGGTGCGAGCACGGCAGGGCCGTCATGTCGCGCCACGTCACCACGCCGTCGGTCTGCGGCCCCAACCGCGCGAGCACCCCCGTGTGCGTGAGGCGGTCCATCGGGTCCAGGCCCGCGCTGCGACCGGAGCCGAAGACGGGCTGGATCGTCACGCCGCCGACGAAGGGCGTCGCCATGCCGCGCCGGACGACGTCGCCGATCTCGTCGTCGTTGACGCCCAGCGCGGCGGTCATCGTCAGCGTGGTGAACACCCCGGCCTCGGACAGCCGCTCGAGCGCCCGGTCCTTGAACCGGCGGATGTCGGCGCCGCGGTGGTGCGTCGAGGCCTGCGCCGTGACGCCGTCGAACTGCAGGTACACCTCCACGCGCTCGCGGTGCCGGCGCAGCGTGGCGAGCAGGGCGTCGTCACGCGCGATGAGGAGCCCGTTCGTGTTGAGCAGCACGCGCACCACGGGCCGCGTCGCGACCGCGTCGAGCAGCTCGGTGAGCCACGGGTAGAGGGTGGGTTCGCCACCGCTGAGCATGAGGACGTCGATGCGGCCGTTCTCGCGCGCCAGGCGCGTGTCGATCGACGCCAGCACCTCCTCGAGCGGCGCGACCGACGCCAGCGCGGGCGCCGACGCGGCGAAGCAGGTCGGGCACTTGAGGTTGCAGTGGTCGAGCAGGTCCTCGAGCAGGATGCAGGTGTGCTGCGTCTGCATCTCGGGCAGCCCGTGTGCGTAGGCGGCGGGCACGGGCGCGAAGTTGCCGACGACGTCGGGCGTGTGCGCCTTGGTCGGCGCCGTCCACTGCTCGAGGTAGCTGAGGATCTCGGGCGACTCGTCGTAGAGGGTCCTGACCAGGCCGTGCGTCGCGCAGCCGCGCTCGAGCCAGATGCGCTCGTCGCGCTCGACCAGCCACCCGGACAGCCGCGGGACCTCGGCGAGCGGGCGGTCCGGTCGCTCCTCGTGGCACAGCGGGCAGAACGCGTTGACGTAGCGGTGGATGCGCCCCCCGCGCAGTGGCATGCCGGGTCCGGTGCGTGGGCTCACGCGGTGGCCTCCTCGAGCTCTGGCCGGCGCGCGCCGGACTCCGTGCGGGCGTGGACGACGATGCGGGCGAGGACGAGCGGCACGGTCACCGCGAGGAAGAGCTGTCCGCGCGACAGGCCCGCCCACACCTCCTCGTTGCCCCGGACGAACTCGACGAGGAAGCGGAAGATCCCGTAGGCGGCGACGTACCAGACGAAGGTCTCCCCCGGCGGCAGCGGCTTGTGCCGCAGCCAGAACCACAGGACGGCGAAGGCCGCCGCGTGGAACGCGATCTCGTAGGCGAAGGACGGGTGCAGCGGGACGCCGGCCGGGGCGCCCAGGCGCGCCGCTGCCTCGCGGTCGAGCACCACGCCCCAGGCGCCGCGGGTCGGCTCCCCGGGCAGCTCGGTGAGCAGGCAGCCGACGCGACCGACGGCCATGCCCCCGGCCACCGCCGGCGCGAAGAGATCACCCGTCCGGACGCGGTAACCGCTGAGCCGCTTGGCGACGTGCACACCGAGCCACGCGCCGACGAGGCCACCGAGCACGCTCCGGTTGCCGTGCACCCACTGCTCGACCAGGGACGCGTTCTCGCGCAGGTCCACGTGCTGGAGCCAGGTGCCCAGCCGCATGAGCAGCGCCCCACCGACGAGGCCGCCCGTGACCACCACCAGCAGGCGGTCGTCCGTGTGCCCGCGCCGTCGCGCCTCCACCACGAGGATCAGCAGCGCGACACCGACGCCCAGCGCGACGAACAGCTCGTGCGTGGGCACGGGCCCGATCATCGTCAGCATCCGCGCATGCTGTCACGCCGCCCGCCCCGCGCTGAACGGCGACGTCGGCAGGACCCGTCACCGAGCTCGCTGGTTCGCCGCGCCTCAGGGTTCCAGGAGCGCCCCGAGGCGGGCGGCGACCGCCTCCGGGGACGCCTCGATCGCGACGACCTTGTCGCGGCTGGTCGCGCCGCTGACGAGCTCGACCTGCCGACGGCGCACCCCGAACGCCTGGGCGACGGCTTCGAGCGCCGCCTCGGTCGCGGCGCCGTCGACGGCGCGAGGCGTCACCGCCACGACGAGCCGGCCCGCGTACGAGCCGCCGACGTGACTGCGCGACGCGCCCGGACGCACGCGCAGCGCCACCCGGACGGGCGGCGCCGCACCTCCCGCGGGCACCGTCAGACCCAGTGGAGGAGGACGGCGAGGTGCGCGCGAGCGCCGATCTCGTCGTAGCCGGCCAGGACCGCCGCGTCGTACTCCTCCTGCGTCGGTGCGGCGGCGGCGTTCTCGGCCGAGGCGATGGCGTCCTGGAGCGCGACGAGCACCGTGTCGGCGTGCTCCTTCTGGTAGTCGGCCGTGAACGTCTCGTCCCGCAGGGCCCCGAGCATCGGCCGCAGCGCGTCGGCGTACGCGAGCGCACCCTGCTGGGAGGCGGCGAGATCGCCGGCGGCCTCGGCCTCGTACCACGCGTCGAGCACCGCGTCGTGGTCGGCCATGATCGCGTGGAGCCGGTCGCCGTCCTCGCCGTGGTCGAAGGGGTCCTCCCACTCGACGTCCTCGGACGCGCTCGTGGGCTCCGGCTCGGGCTTCGCGGCGGCGCCCCCGCACCCGGACAGCACGAGCGCCCCGCCGACGGCCAGGGCCGTGGCGAGGCGTCGTGCCGTCCCGCGGTTCAGATCAGCCCCAGCTGCCGGACGGCGTCGCGCTCCTCGGCCAGCTCGGCGACCGACGCGTCGATCCGCGTGCGCGAGAAGTCGTTCACCTCGAGGCCCTGGACGATCTCCCAGTCGCCGCCGGTCGACGTGACCGGGAAGGACGAGATGAGCCCGGCCGGGACCCCGTAGGAGCCGTCGGAGACGATGCCCGCCGACGTCCAGGAGCCCTCCGGCGTGCCGAGGACCCACGAGCGCACGTGGTCGATCGCCGCGTTGGCCGCCGACGCCGCCGACGACGCGCCACGCGCCTCGATGATCGCCGCACCGCGCTTGGCGACGGTCGGGATGAACGTGCTCTCGAGCCACGCCTGGTCGTCGATCACCTCGACGGCCGGACGGCCGCCGATCGTGGCGTGGAAGACGTCCGGGTACTGGGTGGCCGAGTGGTTGCCCCAGATCGTGACCTTGTCGATGTCCTTGACGCCGGCCCCGGTCTTCTCCGCGAGCTGCGAGAGCGCGCGGTTGTGGTCGAGCCGGGTCATCGCCGTGAAGCGCTGCGCCGGGACGTCCGGCGCGTGGGCCTGGGCGATCAGCGCGTTGGTGTTCGCCGGGTTGCCCACGACGAGCACGCGCACGTCGTCGGCGGCACCGGCGTTGATCGCCTCGCCCTGGGGCTTGAAGATCCCGCCGTTCGCCTCGAGGAGGTCGCCCCGCTCCATGCCCGGGCCGCGCGGCCGCGCGCCCACGAGCAGGGCGACGTTGACGCCGTCGAAGGCCGCACGCGCGTCGTCGTAGATGTCGACGGAGTCGAGCAGCGGGAACGCGCAGTCGGCGAGCTCCATCGCGGTGCCCTCGGCGGCCTTGACCGCCTGGGGGATCTCGAGGAGCCGCAGGCGAACCGGCGTCTGCTCGCCCAGCATCGCGCCGGAGGCGATGCGGAACAGCAGCGAGTAGCCGATCTGACCGGCGGCGCCGGTGACGGTGACGTTCACGGGTGCGGTCATCGTTGACTCCTTCTGGAGGCTGTCGGGAGGGTCGGGGAGGGCGGGCGCTCAGGCCAGCCGCGCGGCGAGGTTCTCGTCGAGGGCGGCGAGGAACTCCTCGGTGGTGAGCCACTCCTGGTCCGGCCCGATGAGGAGCGCGAGGTCCTTGGTCATCTTGCCGCTCTCGACCGTCGAGATGACGACGTCCTCGAGCGTCTGCGCGAACTGCGTCACCTCGGGCGTGCCGTCCAGCTTGCCGCGGTGCATGAGGCCGCGCGTCCAGGCGAAGATCGACGCGATCGGGTTGGTCGACGTCGGCTTGCCCTGCTGGTGCTGGCGGTAGTGGCGCGTGACGGTGCCGTGCGCCGCCTCGGCCTCGACGGTCTTGCCGTCGGGGGTCATGAGCACCGACGTCATGAGGCCGAGCGAGCCGAAGCCCTGGGCGACCGTGTCGGACTGGACGTCGCCGTCGTAGTTCTTGCAGGCCCAGACGTAGCCGCCCTCCCACTTCATGGCCGCGGCGACCATGTCGTCGATGAGGCGGTGCTCGTACGTCAGCCCGGCCGCGTCGAAGTCGGCCTTGAACTCGGCCTCGAAGACCTCGGCGAAGATGTCCTTGAACTGGCCGTCGTAGGCCTTGAGGATCGTGTTCTTGGTCGACAGGTAGACCGGGTAGCCGCGCTGCAGGCCGTAGGCGAACGAGGCGCGCGCGAAGTCGCGGATCGACTCGTTGAAGTTGTACATGCCCATCGCGACGCCGCCCGCCTCGGGCATCGTCACGACCTCGAACTGCTGCGGCTCGGAGCCGTCGGCCGGCTCGAAGGTCATCGTGATCCGGCCGGCGCCGGGAACCTTGAAGTTCGTCGACTTGTACTGGTCGCCGTGGGCGTGGCGACCGATGATGATCGGCTTGTTCCAGCCGGGCACCAGGCGCGGGATGTTGCTGATGATGATCGGCTCGCGGAAGACGACGCCGCCGAGGATGTTGCGGATCGTGCCGTTGGGCGAGACCCACATCTTCTTGAGGCCGAACTCCTCGACGCGCGCCTCGTCGGGCGTGATCGTCGCGCACTTGACGCCGACGCCGTGCTCCTTGATCGCGTTCGCCGCGTCGACCGTGACCTGGTCGTCGGTCGCGTCGCGGTTCTCGATCGACAGGTCGTAGTAGCGCAGGTCGATGTCGAGGTAGGGGTGGATCAGGCGGTCCTTGATGAACTGCCAGATGATGCGGGTCATCTCGTCGCCGTCGAGCTCGACGACCGGACCCACGACCTTGATCTTGCCCATGCGAAAACTCCCGTTGCTCAGGTGGTCGGCGCGCACGAGGACACGGGCCACCTGCGGAGGCAGGACCTGGCGACCGTGCCGGGCGCCCGGCGGCGTGTGCTGTGCTTCGCGGTCAGGTTACTCGACATCGAGAGACCTGACCCCGCCGGAGCGCGGGCCCGTCAGACGCCCGGGGTGAGCATGAAGGTGGCGATGCCCGCGGCGAGGGCCAGCAGGATCGTCGCGTCGACCCACGCGGTGCGCACCGCGAGGCCCTCGGGGCGGCGCCCGCGGCCGATCAGGCGCGCGATGGCCGCGACGACCAGCGTGCTGACGAGCACGGCCGCACCGTCGAACGCCCCGCGCGCCACGGTGACGAGCACCGTGACCACCAGCGCCGCGACGACGAGCCACAGGGCCGGCGCCCGGTGGCGCTCGACCTCGGGCTGGGGGTTCACGCCCGGGAGACTACCGTGGGCGCGTGCGCGTCTCCTCGGTCCTGGTCGTCGGCGCGGGCCTCGCGGGTGCCATGGCTGTCACGGCCCTGCGCGACCAGGGCTTCGCCGGGGACGTCACCCTGCTCGGCGCCGAGGGGCTCGAGCCCTACGACCGCCCGCCGCTGTCCAAGGAGCTGCTCACCCGCACCGCGCCCGCCTGGCTGCGGGACGAGGTGGGCGCCGACCTCGCGGGCGCCGACATCGCGCTCGCCGAGCCGGCCACGGGGCTCGCGGTGCACGACGACGGCGTCACGCTCACCACGGCCGCGCGCGAGCTGCGCGCCGACGCCGCGGTCCTCGCCACCGGCGCGCAGGCCGTCAGCCGTCCCGGCTGGGAGGGCGCGCTGACGCTGCACACGGCTGTCGACGCC
>NZ_JACEXH010000086.1:0-14824 GCF_014525465.1 Actinotalea sp. JY-7885
GAGGCGGCCGGGCTCGCCGCGCCCGGCGACGCGGCGGCGGACTCGCGCACCGCGGCGCGGACGGCGTCCCGCACGGCGCTGCGCACCGCGTCCTCGGACTGCGGCGCCAGCCGACGCTGGAGCGCGACGAGGTCGGACCCCTCGTCGAGCACCACCGCGGACCGCCCGCGCTGCTCCACCACCCGGAAGCGCATCCGCAGGTGCGGCGGCAGCCGCGAGGTGTCCCAGGCGTCGTCGGGCACGTCGACGTCCCGCAGCGCGCGGACCGCCCGACCGAGCACGGCCGTGAACGACGGCGCCGCGTCGGCCGCGCGCACGGTGTCCTCCCACGACGGCTGGGTCTCGCGGAGCCAGGCCACCACGGCGCGCGCGACGTCCGGCGCCGGGACGAGCTGCACCCGCACGGGCTTGGGCAGCGCGCGCACGAGCGCGACGACGAGCTCCTCGTGCAGCCCGGGGACGAGCCAGTCGAACCCCTCCGGGCGCACGCGCGGCAGCACCGCGACGGGGATGTGCACCGTCACGCCGTCGGACTCGGTCCCGGGCTCGAACTGGTAGGTCAGCGGCAGACGCAGGTCCGCCTGCGGCCACACCGACGGGAACGCTGACTCGTCGACCTCGGCGTCGCCGACCAGCAGCGCCATCGAGTACGTCAGCAGGTCGGGGTCGTGGCGGCGCGCGCCCTTCCACCACTGGTCGAAGTGGCGGGCGGAGACGACGTCGGCCGGGAGGCGCTCGTCATAGAAGGCGAACAGCGCGTCGTCGTCCACGACCAGGCCGCGGCGGCGCGAGCGGTGCTCGACCTGCTCGGCCTCGGCGAGCAGGCGGCGGTTCGCGTGGAAGAACTCGTGGTGCGTGGTCCACTCGCCCTCCACCAGCGCGTGGCGGATGAAGAGCTCGCGCGCGTGCTCGGGGTCGACCTTGGCGTAGAGCACGCGGCGGCCCGCGACGATCGGCACGCCGTAGAGCAGGACGCGCTCGGTCGCCATGGCCGCGCCCTGCTTGGTGGACCACGCCGGCTCGGAGTACGTCCGCTTCACGAGGTGCGGCGCGAGCTCCTCGGCCCACTCCGGCGAGATCCGGGCGACGTCGCGCGCCCACAGCCGGGACGTCTCGACCAGCTCGCCCGCCATGATCCAGGCCGGCGGCTTCCGGGACAGCGGCGACCCGGGGAAGATCGCGAACCGGGCGCCGCGGGCGCCGAGGTACTCGTTGCGCGCCTGCGGCTTGCGCCCGGGCCGGGCGTCACGCCCCTTGGTGGGGGCGTTGGCGCGGACCTCGGTGACCTCCTGCATGCCGACCTGCGACAGGAGGCCCGCGAGCAGGGCCTGGTGGATGCGGTCACCGTCCCACGCCAGCCGCAGGGACGGCGCCTCCTCGGCGCTCACCGCGACCTCGGCGGCCCCGGTGCGACGCTGCTCGAGGGACGCGTCGACGCGCGCCTTGCGGTCCGCGCGGGCGGCCCCCGGCGCCTCGATCGGCGCCGGCGTCACAGGCGGGCGCACGACGATGCCCAGCGGCTTGGCCATCTCCTTGAGCTGCGTCACCACGTCCTGCCACTCGCGCAGGCGCAGGTAGTTGAGGTGCTCGGCGCGGCACAGCCGCCGGAACGCGCTCCCGGACAGCTCGCGCTGCTGCGCGCGGACGTAGGTCCACAGGTTGAGGTAGGTGAGGAAGTCCGACGTCGGGTCGGCGAAGCGCGCGTGCATCGCGTCGGCCTGCGGTCGCTGCTCCATCGGCCGCTCTCGCGGGTCCTGGATCGAGAGCGCCGCCGCGATGATCATCACCTCGCGCGCGGCGTCGCGCCGCCCGCCCTCGACGATCATGCGCGCGAGGCGCGGGTCCATCGGGAGCAGCGCGAGCGCGCGTCCGACGTCGGTCAGGCGCGTGCCGTCCGCCGCGGGCGTCAGCGCCCCGAGCTCGGTGAGCAGCTGGACGCCGTCGCGGACCGCGCGCACGTCGGGCGGCTCCACGAAGGGGAACCGCGCGACGTCGTCGGGCGTGCCCGCGACGCCGACCGCGACCATCTGCAGGATCACGGACGCGAGCGAGGTGCGCAGGATCTCGGGCTCGGTGAACTCGGGCCGCGACGCGAAGTCGGCCTCGGAGTAGAGCCGGATGGCGATGCCGTCCGCGACGCGTCCGCACCGGCCCGAGCGCTGGTTCGCGCTGGCCTGGGAGATCGGCTCGATCGGCAGCCGCTGGACCTTGGTGGCCTTCGAGAACCGCGAGATGCGCGCCGTGCCCGGGTCGACGACGTACCGGACGCCCGGCACGGTCAGCGACGTCTCCGCGACGTTGGTCGAGAGCACCACGCGCCGGTGCTGGTGCGGCTCGAAGACCCGGTGCTGCTCGGCGGCGGACAGGCGGCTGTACAGGGGCAGCAGCTCGATCGAGCCCGGGACCGCCGGCCCGTGGCCCAGGGCCCGGGGTCCGAGGTGGGTGGCCAGCGCGTCCTCGGCGTCGCGGATCTCCCGCTCGCCGGAGAGGAACACCAGGATGTCGCCGGGGCCCTCGGCGCACAGCTCGTCGACCGCCTCGCAGATGGCGGTCATCAGGTCGCGCTCCTCGACGTCGCCGCGCCGCGCGGGCGTGCGCTTGAGCGGCGCGTCCGGGATGTCGAGGTCGTCGTCGTCGCCCGGGGCCGCCGCGTCGTCGGGCCGCAGCGGGCGGTAGCGGACCTCGACCGGGTAGGTCCGCCCGCTGACCTCGATGACGGGCGCCGGGACGCCGTCCGGGTGCTCGGGCGTGGGCGGACCGGCGAAGTGCCGGGCGAAGCGCTGCGAGTCGATGGTCGCCGAGGTGATGACGACCTTGAGGTCGGGCCGCTTCGGCAGCAGGCGCGTGAGGTAGCCGAGGATGAAGTCGATGTTGAGGGAGCGCTCGTGCGCCTCGTCGATGATGAGCGTGTCGTAGGCGAGCAGCTGCGGGTCGCGCTGGATCTGCGCGAGCAGGATGCCGTCGGTCATGACCTTGACCAGCGTCTCCTCGGACGACTGGTCGGTGAACCGCACCTGGTACCCGACGACCGTGCCCAGCGCGCCGGACCCGCCGGTGATCTCCTCGCTGATCCGCTCCGCGACGCTGCGGGCCGCGATCCGGCGGGGCTGCGTGTGCCCGATCTGACCCGCGCGCCCGCGCCCGAGCTCGAGCGCGATCTTGGGCAGCTGCGTCGTCTTCCCGGAGCCGGTCTCGCCCGCGACGATGACGACCTGGTGGTCGCGGATCGCGGCGGCGATGTCCGCTCGCCGCGCGGAGACCGGCAGCTGCTCGGGGTAGGTGATCGGCGGCAGGACGACGTCCGCGCGGACCTGGGCGCGGCGCTCGCGGCGCGCGGCTTCGCGGCCGGCGTCGTGCACGGCGCGGGGGCCCACGTCGCGCTGGCGGTTGCCCTGCTGCTCCCCGCCCGGGCGCCCGCCGCGGGGTCGACGGCCACCGGACCGACGTCGGCCCGGTGCGGACCGCTGGGGCTCGTCACTCACGACGCACCATTCTCCCGTACGCGGGACGCGGCGCGTCGCGGATATCAGCGGGAGGGGGCGTCCACCGAGGCGGCCGCCACCTCCGCGGGGTCCGTCGCGGGCTCGGCGAGGCGGCCCGTGCGGCGCAGCCAGCGCTCGAGGGGGAGCGTCACCAGGGGCGGGACGGCGGCGGCGAGGGCGACCAGCGTCACGCGCGTGCCCCACCGCAGCCGGACGGCCGCGACCACCGCGACGACGACGTAGATCATGAAGGCGGCCCCGTGCAGGCGGCCGAAGACCTGCACCCCCAGCTCCGTCGTGTGCGTGACGTGCTTGAGCAGCATCCCCACGAGCAGCCCGGCCCAGGTCGTGGCCTCCAGCAGGGCGACGACGGCGAAGATCCGGCCGGTGCGAGAGGGCGCAGGGGTCATGGGACGACCCTACGTGCTCGGCCCCGCCCCGCCGCCGCCCGCGACGACCGGTCGTTGACCTCAACCTCGGTCGAGGTTCTACGGTGGCGGCTCGTGCCGTCCCAGGAACGGAGACCCGGATGGACTCCAACGACGTCCTGTCCGTCGGCGAGGTGAGCGCGCGCACCGGGCTCACCGTCTCGGCCCTGCACTTCTACGAGCGCGAGGGGCTCATCGCCCCGTTGCGCGGTCCGGGCAACCAGCGCCGGTACCCGCGCTACCTGCTCCGGCGGATCTCGCTGATCGTCGTCGCGAAGCGCCTGGGCATCCCGCTCTCGGAGGTCGCGGAGGTCTTCGCTGACCTGCCGATGGACCACGAGCCCACCACCGCCGACTGGAAGCGGGTCTCCCGCAGGTGGAAGGTTCGCCTCGAGGAACGGCGCGAGGCGATCGTCCGGCTCGAGAAGGAGCTCGTCGGCTGCATCGGCTGCGGGTGCCTGGCGATGCGCTCGTGCGACCTGCTGAACCACGACGACGTCCTGGGTGGACGCGGTCGCGGCCCCGTGCGGCTCGACCCGGCGGCCGGCTGACGCCGTCAGGCCGCACCGACGAGCCGCTGCCGGATCCCGCGCGCGTCGAGCCCGTGGTGGCGCGCGTGGTCCTCGGGACTGCCGTAGCGGCGCACCTCGGTGCGTCCGACGCCGACGAGGTCGAGCGCGATCGGGCGCCCGCCCAGGGCCGCGAGCACCTCGGGCGCCGCCGTCCCCTCGAGGTAGGGCTCGACCACGACCAGGCGACCGCGGTCCGCGACCAGGGCGGCCAGCCCCGGCGCGTCGAGCGGGGACGGCGTCGCGGTGTACGCGACCGCGACGTCGAGGCCCTCCGCCGCGCGCAGCGTCGCCCCGAGTGCCGGACCGACTGCGAGGACGGCCGCGCCACGCCCCTCGCGCACGACGCGGATCGTGCCGTCGGCGGGGTACGCCTCGGGGTTGGACGCGCTGGAGAGCCGGACGTACTGCCGGTCGTCCGCGCGGGCGGCCGCCCGCAGGAGCGCCTCGACCTCGTCCGGGTGGCCGGGGACGTGGACCCGCCACCCCGGCAGGGCTGCGAGGAGCGCGACGTCGGCGGGGCACTGGTGGGTGCGCCCCTCGCTCGCGGCGTCGTAGCTGGCGCCGATCGAGACCAGCACCGCGCCCAGGTCCTGGTGCGAGAGGTCGAGCTTGATCTGCTCGTAGGGCCGCTCGACGAGGAACGGCGCGTAGGAGTGCACGAACGGGCGCAGGCCCGCCGTCGCGAGACCGGCGGCGACCCCGATGAGCGCCTGCTCGCGGATGCCGACGTTGATCACGCGCTCCGCGGCGTGCGTCCCGCGGCCGAGGTCGACCGGGCCGATGTCCGCGAGGACGAGCGCGGTCCTCGGGTCCCGCGCCAGGAGGTCCGCCATCGTGGCGGTGAAGCGCGCGCGCATCAGGCGGCCTTCCGTGCCGTGCGGACCACCGTCACGTGGGGTCCGTCGGCCGGGGCCGTCAGCGCCGCCTCCAGCGCGTCGTGGTCCCTCGCGTCGGCGTGCGCGGCCGACCAGCCCTCCACCTCGAACCGGCGCGCGATCCCGCCGGGCCACCCGAGCGACGTCGAGTCGTTGTCGACGACGACGCAGCGCAGCCGGTCGAGCCGCCACCGGCCCGCGATCGCCATCGCCTCGTGGTTGCTGCCCTCGTCGAGCTCGGCGTCACCGACGAGCACGTGGACCACGCCGCCCTCGCCCGTGATGCCCAGGCCCCGCGCGAGGCCGACGGCGATCGGCAGGCCGTGCCCGAGGGACCCGCTCGAGATCTCCACGCCCGGGACCAGCAGCCGGTCCGGGTGGTGGCCCAGCGGCGACGTCGTGCCCGCCAGGTCGTCGAGCCACGCCTCGGGGAAGAACCCGAGCGTCGCGAGCACCGCGTAGTACGACGCCGGACCATGGCCCTTGGACAGCAGGAAGCGGTCGCGGCCGGCGCGCTCCGGCGTCTCGGGGGCCACGCGCAGCACCCGGGTGTGGAGCACCCACAGGACGTCCAGCGTCGAGTGCGCCGCGGCGTCGTGCTTCTCGTCGCCCGTGACGCGGGACAGGTTCCGCATGAGGGCGTCGGGGAGGTGGGCCGGCGATGTGAGCGTCGGTGCGGCGGGTGTCGTCGTCGTCATGGGTCGAGGCTGTGGCCTCGACCGCGGTTGAGGTCAAGCGTCCGGCTCCGTCCGGTCCCGGCGCGCCCCGTGGCGACAGGGGTGATAGTGGGAGGACCTGCGGGTACGGCCGGTGCTCTCGCACTCGTGCCGTCCACGCCCGCGGGCCAGGGGGAGGAGCACGACCATGGCAGGACCCGTCGTCGTCGGCGTCGACAGCACACCGTCCAGCGAGCGTGCGCTCATCTGGGGCGCCCAGGCGGCCGCGGACCGCCACACCGAGCTGCACCTGGTCCACGCGATCGGCTACCCGTCGACCGCGCTGGACCTCCTGGAGGACGAGGTCGTCGCCGCGGGCGCGGCTGACCTCGTCGCCCAGGCCGCGGACCGCGTGCGCGAGTCCTGGCCGGCCCTCCCGGTGCGGACGCACGTCGACCGGACGACGGCGGCGAACGCGCTGGGCGAGCGCTCCCGGCACGCGACGCTCGTCGTCGTCGGGGCGCAGCGGCTCACGGGCCTGGCGGGCGTGATCTCCGGCTCGCTCAGCTACGGCATCGCGGCCGCGGCCTGGTGCCCGGTCGCGGTGGTGCCGTCGTTGCCGGCCCCGGAGGCGACCGGGGTCGTCGTCGGCGTGGACGGCTCGTCCGACGGGCTCCAGGCGGTGCGCCTCGCGGCCGCGGCGGCGGACCGCACGGGCGACGCGCTCCACGTCGTGCACGCGTGGCAGGAGCCCGGCGTGTACCTCTCGGCCGACTACTACATCCCCGAGACCATCAGCGACCGCCTCGAGCAGGACGAGCGCCTGGTCCTCGCCGAGTCGGTCGCCGGGCTCGCGGACCGCTACCCGGACCTGCTGATCCAGCAGCACCTCGTCCAGGGCCAGCCCGCCGCCGCGCTCCTCGACCAGGCGGAGAACGCGCGCCTGCTGGTGGTGGGCAGCCGTGGGCGCGGCGGGCTGGTGCGTGCGCTGCTCGGCTCGGTCAGCCACACGGTGGTGCAGCGCGCGACGTGCCCGGTGCTGATCACGCGCACGCGCGAGCACGAGGTGCCGCCGCACCACTGACGCCCGGGTTGTCGCGGCGCGCGGGGCCCGGCGAGGATGGCGCCGTGACCGAGTCGACGACGCCCACCGAGGGGGAGCAGCGCGCCGTGGCGGCGCTCGAGGCCAGCGGGCTCCGCCACCGGATCGTGCGCCACGGGCCGGTCAGCAGCCTGGCGGAGGCCGCCGCGGCGCGGCGCGTCGGCCCGGACCAGGTGGTCAAGACGCTCGTCGTGCGGCGGGGCGAGGGGGACTACCTCTTCGTGCTCGTCCCCGGCGGGCGCGCGATCTCCTGGCCCAAGCTGCGCGAGCTGCTCGGCGTCTCGCGGCTGTCGATGCCCGACGCCGCCGTCGCGCGCGAGGTCACGGGGTACGAGCGCGGGACGATCACGCCGTTCGGCTCGACGCACGCGTGGCCCGTCGTGGCCGACGCGCGCGTCGCGGGCCGGCCGATGTCGATCGGCGCCGGGGCGCACGGCGTGGCGGCGACCGTGGACGGCAGCCAGATGGTGCTCGCGCTGGGTGCGACGGTCGCGGACGTCACCGACCCGGAGCCCGAGCAGCCCTGACCGGGCGGCCTCCACCGGGTCCGCCCGCGACGTCCACCGGAGGCGCACCCCTGCGTTCACCCGGGTGCGGAACCGTCGGTGTCGGCGGTTCGTCCTACCTTCTGTGGGCACCCGTCGTAGCGCGCGCACCCGTCGACTCGAGGATGAGGACCCGATGACCACCACGTCGCAGGACCGAGGAACGGCCGTGACCGGCCCCGACGAGGTGGTTGCACCCGCGGCGCCCGGCTCCTGGGGCGGCATCGAGCTCGGGACGGCGCCGGACGGCACGTCGGTCGTGCACCTGTGGGGCGACGTCGACGCCGGCCTGCGCGAGGAGGCCAGCGTGGTCATGGCCCAGGTGGTCCTGCGCGCCGGACCCGTCGTCGTGGACGCCGCGGACGTCACGTTCCTGGACTCGACGGGACTCGCCTTCGTCCTGCAGCTGGTGCGCGCCGGCGAGGAGGAGGGGCGCACGGTCGTGGTCCTCGACCCGCCGGACGGCGTGAGCGACCTCATCGAGCTCGCCGGCATGACGGACCTCATCCCGGTCCGCCGGACCACCGCACCCGACTGACCCGCGCCGACGGGAGCGGGCCGTCAGGGCGTGGGTCCGCCCGACCGGGCGGAGCGCAGGCGGGCGCGCAGACGCTCGCCGAGGACGACGTCGTGCGGCAGGCGCGCGAGCGCGTCGCCGTCCGCGACGACGCCCTCGCGGCGCAGGACGTCGGCCAGCGACGCCCAGTGGGCGCGGGCGGCGTCGTCGTGGGTCTGGCCACGGACCGGCTCGTCCGGCCCGACGACCGTCCGGGCGGTCGAGGCCACGCCGTCGACCGTGATGTAGGCCCAGATGTCGCTCGGACCGGACTCGGCCCAGCCGCGGTCGTCCAGGAGCAGCACCCGGCGCTCGTCGGCCAGCACGGCCTCGTGGCGCGCGGAGACCGAGACCTGCCGGTCGTCGGTGTGACGCTCGTCGATCTCGACGAACGTCACGAGCCGCGTCACCCCACCCACGCGGACCGCCCGCGGGCCGACGTCAGCCCAGGGTCTCGGGCAGCGGGGCCGGCTCCTCGCCGAGGACGTGCTCCGCGAGGAACCCCGTGACCACCTGGTACCAGACCTTCGCGTGCTGCGGGGTGAGGATCCAGTGGTTCTCGTCCGGGAAGTACAGGAAGCGGTGCGGGGTGCGGCCCTCGTCGTCGGCCGGCAGCTGCGAGGCGGAGAGCAGCTCGTACCAGAGGCGCAGGCCCTCGCCGACGGGGACGCGGTAGTCCTTGTCGCCGTGCACCACGAGCATCGGCGTCCGGATGTTGCCCACGGTGCGGTGCGGTGAGTACCGCTCGGCCATCTCGGGCGTCATCTCGCGCGCCCAGTAGTAGGCGGAGTCCGTGGTGGGGCCGAACTGGTCGAGCGCCCACAGGCTGGCGTGCGTCACGATCGCGTCGAAGCGGTCGGTCTGGCCGGCGACCCAGTTGGCCATGTAGCCGCCGAACGAGCCGCCCATCGCGGCCGTGCGGGACTCGTCGACGTCCTCGCGCGCGACCGTCGCGTCGGTGATCGCCATGAGGTCGGTGTACGGCTCGGCGCCCCACCGGCCCCAGCCGCGCTGGACGAACTCCTGGCCGTAGCCCGTGGAGAGCGCCGGGTCCGGCAGCAGGACGGCGTAGCCCTGGGCGACCATCAGCCACGGGTTCCAGCGCCAGGACCAGCTGTTCCACGAGCTCAGCGGGCCGCCGTGGATCCACAGCAGCAGGGGCGCCGGGTTCTCGGGTCCGCTGCCGTCGGGCAGCGCGAGCCAGCCGCGCACCTCGTGGCCGTCGGTCGCCGTCGTGCGGACCTCGGTGAGGGTGCCGGGCAGGGTGGGCGGCGGGACCGGCGCGCGCAGCACGGTGACCGTGCCGCGGGTGCGGTTCTCGTCCTCGTCCACGAGGTGGATGCGCACGGGGTGCGCGGGCGCGAGGTAGGACGCTCGCAGCGCGTAGACGACGGTGGCGTCGGGCGCGACCTGCAGGTCGGAGTACGTGTAGTCGTCGTGCGTGAGCTGGGTGACCTCGTCGGTCGCCAGGTCGACGTGGAACACCGGCGCCCGGCCGTCCTGGTCGGCGACGAGGAGCAGGCCGGAGCCGTCCGGGAGCCACTGCGCACCCGAGGGCCACCGGTCCCAGCCGGCCGCCACCTGGTGCGTCCCGCGGGCCGCGCCCTCGGCGGGCTCGGCGAGCGGCACGAGGTGCAGCGTGCGCCGCGGCGCCTCCTGCGGCGTCGAGATCGACTCCCGGACGTAGGCCACCGCGCTGCCGTCGGGCGAGATGACGGGCGAGTCGAGGTCGGCGTCGGGGTCGTCGACGAGGACGGTGCGCTGCTGCGTGTCGACGTCCAGGCGCACGAGGATCGTGCGGACGGAGCCGCGCGGCCCGGGCACGCGCCACGTCGAGACGACGAACGTGCCGTCGGGGCTGAAGTCGTACTCGGCCTCGCGCAGCGCGTGACCGGGCTGGGGCGTGAGGTCGCTGACCTTGAGGTGCTCGATGCTGAGGCTGGCGACCTCGACCGAGCGGGCGACGTCGTCGCCGGGCTTGAAGTGCCAGCCCAGGAGGTGCGGCTGGTCCGGGCCGAGGTCGTGGTCCCAGTGCCGCACGGGGTAGCCGTCGTGCAGGATCGCGGCGACCTTCTTGTCCTTGCGCAGCGCGCGCAGGCGCTCGTCGTCGGTGCCCGACGTCGCCCCGGGGAGCATGTCCGTCGCGAAGACGACGGCGGCCGAGGAGTGGGCGGTGCGCACGCCGCGCACACCCCCGGGGCGGGTCGCGACGATGCGCGCCTCGCCGCCGCCGGCCGGCAGCACCCACAGGGCGGGCTTGTCGAGGGGCTTCTCCGCGTCGTCCGTGGCGTCGGCGTTGGGACGCGAGGACGTGAAGAGGAGGTCGCCGTCGGGCGTGAACGCCGCGCCGGACTCGCCCTGCGCGCTGCGGGTCAGGCGGCGCGCGGGCCGGGCCCGGGTCGGGTAGACCTCCCACAGCGCCGTGTGGACCTTGGTCGCGTCGTGGTTCACGGTCGAGACCTGCGTGACGAGCCGCGAGCCGTCCGGGGAGAGCACGAGGCCCGACATGCGCGGCAGCGCGACGTACTCGTCCAGGTCGTGGAACGGCGTGGTGAGGGTGAGCGCGTCGGCCGAGGCCGAGTCCTCGGTGACCAGGCGGAGTCCCGGTCCGGACTCGTTGCTCGGCGTCATCTGGTTCCTCCTGGGGCGTGGCGGGCTGTGGCGGTGCGACGGGCCGGTCTCGTGGCGCAGGCGCGGGGACACCGCTGACTACATCGGCCGACGACCGGGCGTGGTTGACCCCTGGCGCAGGATCTCACCCGGGATCCTGCCATCGGCTAGCTGCGGCGGTTGACGACCACGAACGCTGCCGCGCCGACGAGGACCTGGGCGACGATCAGGAGCGTGAGCACCATCTCGACGGCTGCGCCCAGGGCGATGGTGATCGCGGCCACCCCGGTGAGCGGCGGTGCGAGCAGGCCGAGGACGGCGAGCGCCCGTGTGAGCACCGAGTCGTCGCGCTCGTCCCCGGTCTGGGTCCAGGACCGCTCGAAGGTGGTGGCGTCCGCGGGGCGCCGGGTGGCCCGCCAGACCATCACCAGCGCGCCCGCGGTCGCGGCGGCGGCTCCCCCGAGGAACCCCGTGCCCATGTTCCCGGGGACTCGCTCCTGCAGCAGGAGGCCCACGGCCACGATCAGGGCGAGGAACGCCAGGACGACGACGACGGCGACCGTGCGCCGCGTCGTGAGGGTGCGGTCAGTCGACATGGAAGATCTCCTCCACGGAGCGCTGGAAGTGGCGGGCGATGGCGATGGCGAGCGGCAGCGACGGGTCGTAGCGGCCCGTCTCGATCGAGTTCACGGTCTGGCGCGAGACGTCGAGCGCCTCGGCGAGCTCGCGCTGGGACAGTCCGGCGGCGAGCCGGAGGTCCCGCACGTCGTTCCTCATGGCGGCTCCTGATGTCAAGTGTCCTTGTCCTGACAAGGATGCTTGACTTCCCGACGCGTGTCAAGCGTCCTTGACCACCGGGGGCGGGTGCGGTCGGAGGGCGGCCGGTCCGGTCAGGGCATGGCGAGGATGAGCGCCGCCGACGCGCTCGCGGCCACGACGGTCGACGCCGCACCCAGCACGGCCGCGCGGCCACCGGTCCGCAGCAGGCGGCGCAGGTCGACCCCCGCGCCCAGGCCCACCATCGCGGCCGTGAGCAGCGCGGTCGTGACCTGCGACGCGACGTCCAGGACGACGTCGGGCACCAGGCCCGTCGAGCGCAGGGCGACCGCGGCGAGGAAGCCGAGCACGAAGAGGGGCACCAGGGGCGGCCGCGACGCCGGTGCGCCGGTGCCACCCTGCCCGCCCGCCGGTACCGCCGACCGGGCGCGCAGCACCGCACCCACGCCGGCGACGAGCGGTGCGAGGAGCACGACGCGGCCGAGCTTGGTCACCGTCGCGACCGCGAGGGCGGCCGCGGAGACCGCGCCGCCCGCCGCGACGACCTGCGCGACCTCGTGCACGCTGGCGCCGATCCACAGGCCGGCGTCGTCGTCGGAGAGCCCGAGCGCGCCCACGAGCAGCGGCAGCGCGACGAGCGCGACGGTCCCGAACAGCGTCACGAGCGCGACGGCGGTCGCGGTGTCCTCCTCGGCCTCGCCGTCGGGGTCGACGACGGCGGACATCGCGGCGACCGCCGCCGCGCCGCAGATCGAGAAGCCCGTGGCCACGAGCAGCGTGAGGCGCCGGGACACGCCCAGCACCGGCCCGAGCAGCACGGTCGCCGCGAACGTGACCGCGACGCTCACGACGATGACGACGACGCCGCGGACGCCGAGATCGGCGACCGCGGGCAGCGAGAGCTGGAGCCCGAGCAGCACGACGCCCGCCCGCAGCAGGCGCCGGGCCGCCCACGCGAGCCCCGGGCGCGTCGTCTCGGGGAGCGCGCCGACGTTGCGCAGCACGGCGCCGACGGCGATCGCCACGACGAGTGCGGAGACCGTCAGGACGCGCGGGACGAGCAGCGCCACGGCCGTGACGAGGGCCGCGACGAGCAGCCCGGGCAGGAGACGGCGCACCCGGTCGAGTCTGCCGCACGTCACGCCCCTGACCGGGTCGCGGACCGCGGGCCGGCACGGACGCGGCGAGGTGCCGCCCGGTGTGGCGGGTGCCGGTGTGGGCGACTCGCGGGGGCCGGTCACGGGGCGTGTCGGTGGGGGCGGTTAGCGTCCCGGTCATGCGCATCCTGCACACGAGCGACTGGCACCTCGGTCGCACGCTGCACGGGGTGGACCTGCTCGGGCACCAGGCCGAGTACCTGGACCACCTCGTCGAGCTGGTGCGCGCCGAGGGTGTGGGCGCCGTGGTCGTCTCGGGGGACGTCTACGACCGCGCGATCCCGCCCGTGGAGGCCGTCGACCTGCTCGCGGACGCGCTCGCGCGCCTCAGTGAGACCGCCACCGTCGTGGTCACGCCCGGCAACCACGACTCCGCGATCCGCCTCGGCTTCGGCGCCCGGCTCATGCGCGACGGCGTGCACCTGCGTGCCCGCGTCGCCGACGTCGGCCGTCCGGTCGAGCTGGCCGACGACGACGGCCCCGTGCTCGTCTACGCGCTGCCGTACCTGGACCCGGACGGCGCGCGTCGCGTGCTGGCCGACGAGGACTGCCCCGACCTCACCCCCGACGGACTCCTCCCGCGTTCGCACGAGGCGGTGACGGCCGCCGCGATGCGGCGCGTCCGGGCCGACCTCGCGACCCGCCGTGGGTCGAGCCGGCCGCGCGCCGTCGTCATGGCGCACGCCTTCGTCGTCGGCGGGGAGCCCTCGGCCTCCGAGCGCGACATCCGGGTGGGCGGCGTCGACAGCGTGCCCGCAGGCGTCTTCCGGGGTGCGGACTACGTCGCGCTCGGCCACCTGCACGGGCCGCAGCGCCTCGCGGTGACGCCCGACGACGACGGCGCCGCGCCCGTGCTGCAGTACTCGGGCTCGCCGCTGGCCTACTCCTTCTCGGAGATGCGGCAGCGCAAGGCGTCGGTGCTCGTCGACGTCGCCGAGGGCGTCACGACCGAGCTGGTGCCCGCGCCCGTGCCGCGCCGGCTCGCCGAGGTCACGGGCACCCTCGAGGAGCTGCTCGGTGCCGCGGGGGAGCCGCACGTGCACGACTGGCTGCGCGTCGTCGTGACGGACCCGGCGCGCCCGACCGAGCTCTACGCGCGGGTCCGCGACCGGTTCCCGCACACGCTCGTCGTGGAGCACCGGCCGGCGGGGGCCGCGGCCCGCGCCCGTGCCACCGCGGCGGTGACGTCGGCGCGCGACCCGCTCGAGGTCGCGGCGGAGTTCGTCGAGCACGTCACGGGCGCCCCGCCCTCGGGCGCCGAGCGTGACGTCCTGCGGCGCGCCTACGAGGACGTCCTCGCGGCGGAGCGGAGCGCCTGATGCACCTGCACACGCTCACGATCCAGGCGCTCGGACCCTTCCCGGGGCGCCACACGATCGACTTCGCGCGCCTGGGGTCCAGCGGCCTGTTCCTGCTCGAGGGACCCACGGGCGCCGGCAAGTCGACGATCATCGACGCCGTCGTCTTCGCGCTGTACGGCAAGGTCGCCTCGCGGGAGGCGACCGAGGAGCGGCTGCGCTCGGCGCACGCGCGCCCGGGCGACGAGACCGTGGTGGACCTGGTGCTGGAGGTCGGCTCGGGGGTCTACCGCGTGCGGCGCACGCCCGCGTACCAGCGCCCGAAGCAGCGCGGGACGGGCACCACCCTCCAGCAGTCGACGGTCAAGCTGTGGCGCCTGACGGACCCGGACCGTCCGGACGACGGCGAGCTGGTCTCGACGCGCCTCGACGAGGTCGGCCTCGAGCTGCAGCGGGTCGTCGGGCTCGACCGCACGCAGTTCGTCCAGACGGTCGTGCTGCCGCAGGGCGAGTTCGCCGGGTTCCTGCGCGCCAACCCCGAGGACCGCCGCGGGCTGCTCCAGAAGGTCTTCGGCACCGAGGTCTACGACCGGCTCCAGCAGCGGCTGGAGCGCCTCCGGGCGGAGGCCGGCCGGGCCCTGGAGGACGCGTCCGAGCGGGTGGCGCGCGCGGTGGACCACTTCGTCGGCGCCGCCGGCGTGCCGGCCGACGACGCGGACGCCCTGCGCGGGCTCGCGACGCGGCTGGACGCGGCCGCCTAGCTGCG
>NZ_JACEXH010000087.1:0-14747 GCF_014525465.1 Actinotalea sp. JY-7885
GAGGAGCCGGGCGAGGCCGCGCAGGCCGCGCGCCGCGGCGATCAGGACGGCGGCGACGGCGACGAGCACCGGGCCCGCCCGCAGCCACCCGCCCGTCGTCGGGCGGTCCATCCCCATGAGCGTGGCGAGGTCGCGCTGCCACGGCACCGCGACGACGAGCATGACGACCAGGGCGGCCGGCACCAGCACCAGGGCGAGCCACCGTCCCTCCGGCAGCCAGGCCGGCGCCGCGCCGCGCACGCGTGCCGAGATCGCCGGCCAGCGCCGGGAGCGGCGCAGGAGCCAGTGCGCCGCGACGCCGAGCGCGTAGCCCGCGCCCGCCGACAGCCCCGAGACGACGCCCTGGAACAGCCAGTCGCGCGGGATCAGCGACGGCGTCATCGCGAGCATCGCGAAGGCGGTGCCGAGCGTGAGCCCCAGGGGGTCCAGGTGCGGGCCGGGACGGCGCGCGCGGGGCGCCGGGCGTGGGCCCGGCGCCCCCCACGCGTCGGTCAGGCGCTCTCCTGGAAGACGGCGCGGAGGTTGGCCTCCTCCTCGCCCGAGAGGTTGGTCTCGATGAGCTCGCCGACCACGCCCTGCTCGCGCAGCTGCTCGTGGACCCGGTCGAGCACCGCGCTCCCGGTCAGCACGAACAGGGCCGACGTGCCCGGCGTGACCTTCTGCCGCACGGACTCGATGAAGTCGTCGTTGATGCCGACGTCGGTCAGCGCGCCGGCGATCGCGCCGGCGGCGGCCCCGATGACGGCACCGATGAGCGGTACCAGGAAGATGACTCCGAAGAGCAGTCCCCAGAAGGTGCCCCCGAGCGTGCCGACCGCCGTGGTGTTGGTCGCCTGTCGGGTCTTGGGCTTCTTCTTGCCCTCTTCCCACGAGACCGTGGCAGCGTCCTCGATCTCGATGAGGTGCTGCTTCTGGAGGTCGAAGAGCGCCGCCTCCGCGCGCTCCGCGCCCTCGGGAGTGTCGAACTTCCAAACCGTGAGTGTTGCCACGCCGTGCCTCCCCCTGCTCAGTGCACCGACGTCCGGTGCACGCCGTCGTACCCGGTCCTCATGACCATAACCGCGGTGGCGCCCGGGGCAAGGGGTGGCGGTTCCGGGGGTCGGGCGGGCGGGGCAGGTGCCGGCGCGCGGGACTAACATCGCGAGGCGTGGCCGCCCGCGTTCTCCTCGTCGACGACGTCCCGGAGCTGCGCCGGCTCGTCGCCCTGGAGCTGCGCCTGCGCGGCGGCTTCGAGGTGGTCGGCGAGGCCGGGGACGGCGCGCAGGCCGTGGACCTGGCGCGCGCGGAGCAGCCCGACCTGATCGTGCTCGACCTGGGCCTGCCGCACCTCGAGGGCGCCGAGGTCCTCACGCTCCTGCGCGAGGTGGCTCCGCGGGCCAAGGTGGCCGTCTTCACGGGCCTCACGGCGTCCGAGGGGGAGGCGCTGCGCGGGCGGGTCGAGGGCTACGTGCCGAAGGACGCCGACGTCGCGGCGCTCGTCGACCTCCTGGCCGACCTCGGCCGCACCGAGCAGCGCGCGGCCGTCCTCGCGCTGGCGCCCGGCGCCGGCACGCTGGCCCGGGCGCGCGACTTCGTGCGGTTCCACGCCGGACGCTGGGGCTGGCAGGGCGACCTGTACGAGGCCGAGCTCGTCGTGCGGGAGCTCGTCGACAACGCGCTGCGCCACTCGACGACGCCGCCCACCCTGCGCCTCAGTCTCACGGCGGACGGCCTGCGGGTCGAGGTCGACGACGACGCCGACGGGGCGCCCGAGCCCCGCTGGGCCGGCGACTGGAGCGGCCTGTCCTACGTCTCGCTCATCGCGCAGGGGTGGGGCGTGCGTCCGGGGGAGGGCGGCCGCAAGGTCGTGTGGGCCCGACTGACGCCCGGCGTCGCGGCGTGAGCCCGCGCACCATCGGCGTCGTCGACGACGCCCCGGAGCTGCGGTCCCTGCTGCGCCTGCGCCTGCGCCTCACCGGCGCCTTCACGGTGGTCGCCGAGGGCGGCACCGGGCACGACGCGGTCGCGATCGCGCGGGACCTGCGCCCGGACCTGCTCCTGCTCGACGTCTCGATGCCGGGCATGGGCGGGCTCGACGCGATCCGGCCGGTGCTCGAGGCGTCACCGGGCACGCGCGTGGTCCTGTACTCCGGGTTCTCGGAGGAGGGCCTGGAGTCCCGTGCGCTCGCGCTGGGGGCGACCGCCTTCCTGCAGAAGTCGGCCGACGTCGACGAGCTCCTCGACGCCCTCGTCGCCCTGGCCGGCGAGCCGGCCCGCCCGGCCGACGGGCCCGCGGCCGGGCCAGACCCGGAGCACGCATCGGCGGGCGACGCGGAGCGCATCCTCGGCGAGCACGTGGAGAGCTTCCGGGCCGTGTTCGACCAGGCCGCCATCGGGATCGGCACCCTGACCCTGACCGGCCAGATCGTGCGCGCGAACCCGGCGCTCGCCGAGCTGCTGGCGACGCCGCCGCTCTCCGCCGTCGGCCTCGCCCTGCAGGACGTCGTGCCGCCGGGGGACCGCGACGGCGTCGCCCTCGCCCTGGCGACGGCGCTGCGCGAGGGCGCCGCCCAGGTCGAGCACCGCCTCGCGGGGACGGACCGCCTCGTGACGTCGACCCTCGCGGCCGTGCGGGACTCGCAGCAGCGCCCCCTCTACCTCCTGCTGCAGAGCCAGGACATCGACGCGCAGCGCACGGCCGAGCGAGCACTCGTGGCGAGCGAGGAGCGCTTCCGGCTGCTCGTGGACAGCGTGGTGGACTACGCCATCTTCATGCTCGACCCGCAGGGCCGGATCGCGACCTGGAACCGCGGCGCGGAGCGGCTCAAGGGCTACCGGGCCGACGAGATCGTCGGGCGGCACTTCCGCACGTTCTACACGCTCGACGCGCAGACCTCGCGCCACCCCGAGGCGGAGCTCGCGGCCGCGACGCACGAGGGCCGCTACCAGGAGGAGGGGTGGCGCATCCGCAAGGACGGCACCCGCTTCTGGGCCAACGTCACGATCACCGCGCTGCGGGGCCCGGGCGGCGAGCTCCTCGGCTTCGCCAAGGTGACGCGGGACGTCACCGCCCAACGCCGGGCCTCGCTCGACCTCGAGCGCTCGGCCAGCGAGCTCGCGGACGCGAACACCGAGCTCACGGAGGCGAACCTGCGGCTGGGCGCCGCCGCGGAGGAGCGCGCCCACATCCTCGCCGTGACGGCCCACGAGCTGCGGAGCCCGATCGCGGTCGTGGCGGGAGCTGCGAGCACGCTCCATCGCCGCTGGGGCCGGCTCGAGGAGGACGAGCGCACCCAGCTCCTGGCGAGCGTCGAGTCGAGCGCCGAGCAGATGCGGCGCATGCTCAACGAGCTGCTGCTGGCGACGCGGCTGGACGCGGGCGCGGTGCAGCCGACGCTGGTCCCCGTCCGCCTGCGCCCCCACCTGGAGCGCGCCGTCGCGCGCCTGGGCGACGTCGTCCCCGGTGCCGGGGGAGCGGTGGGCCCGGTGGCGGTGGACTGCCCCGACGACCTCGAGGTGCGCACCGACCCGGAGCGGCTGGAGCAGATCGTGGAGAACTACCTCACCAACGCCGCGCGGTACGGGGCGCCCCCCGTGCGCGTGGTCGCGCGCGCCGACGGCGACGCGGTCGCGCTGGCGGTCGAGGACCACGGGCCCGGCGTGCCCGACGCTCTCCTGCCGCACCTGTTCGACGAGATGTTCCTGCGGGGCGCCAGCCGTCGCGGCACGGGCCTGGGCCTGTACATCGTGCGCCGGCTCGCCCGGGCGCTGGGCGGGGACGCCTGGCACGAGCGTGACGGCGCCGTCACGCGGTTCGGCGCCCACGTGCCCCGGGCCTAGCGCACCGCCCGGTGCCGCGTTGGCCCGCCGGGGCGCGGACCGCGTAGCGTGCGTCATCCGGCCGACGACGGGGGGACGCGTGACGACGGTGGACCCCGGCGTGCCCGCGCCGGTGCGACGGGCCGACGCCTCCCCGGGCGAGGAGGAGCGGCAGCGCGAGTGCGCCGCCGAGCCGATCCACCGCCCGGGAGCGATCCAGCCCCACGGGGCGCTGGTCGCGGTGGACCCCGCCACGGGCCTCGTGGTGCAGGTCAGCGCGGGCACCACCGTCCTGGGGCGCGACCCGCAGGAGCTGCTCGGGGGTCCGCTCGCGGCGCTCGTCGGCGAGCCCCACGCCGCGGCGCTGCTCGCGGGGGTCGCGCCGCGGCCCGCGTCGGACGGTCCCGGCGAGCGTCCCGGTGACGCGGACACGGACCCGCTGCCCGTCGAGGTGGCGGGGCGGACCTTCGACGCCATCGCCCACCGGTCGGTCGACGGGCTCGGGATCATCGAGCTCGAGCCGTCCGACGGCGCCCCGGACCGGTGGCTCTCGACCCTGCACTCGTCGATCCAGCGGCTCTCGCGCAGCGCGAGCGTCGGCGAGCTGCGGCAGGAGGCGGCGCGGACCGTGCGCCGGCTCACGGGCTTCGACCGCGTCATGGTCTACCACTTCCACCCCGACGAGCACGGTGAGGTGGTCGCCGAGGACAAGGCCGACCACCTGGAGCCCTACCTCGGCCTGCACTACCCGGCGTCCGACATCCCCGCGCAGGCCAGGGCGGTGTACACGAGCCGGCTCTCCCGCACCATCCCGGACCGGGACTACACGCCCGCGCCGCTGGTGCCGGCCCTCAACCCGCTCACCGGCGCCCCGACGGACCTCACCCGGTCCGAGCTGCGCAGCGTCTCCCCGCACCACCTGGAGTTCCTGCGGAACATGGGGGTGGCGGCGACCCTGTCGATCTCGCTGGTCCACGAGGGTCGCCTCGTCGGCATGATCTCGTGCAACAACGACACCCCGCGGCACGTGACCTACGCGCTCCGCCGCGGCTGCGAGATCCTCGGTCAGCAGGTGACGCTGCAGTCCAGCGCCCTGGCGGAGACCCGTCGTCTCGAGCGCCGCCTCGAGCTCCAGGCGGTGCGGGCGCGGCTCGCCGACCAGTTCGGCGCCGCCGACGACGTCGCCGCGGCGCTCGTCGCGCGTCAGGTCACGCTGGCCGACGTGGTGCGGGCCGAGGGCGTCGTCGTGCGGCTGGACGGCCGGACCGCCACCCTCGGCGACACCCCCGACGAGGCGACCGTGGATGCGCTGCTGGCCGCGCTCGGACCGGTCAGTGACGCCTTCGTGACGTCCACCCTCGCGGCCGACAGGCCGGACCTCGCCACGCTGTTGCCCGGCGTCGCCGGGCTGGTCGTCGTGCCCGTCGGGGACGACGGCGACGTGCTCGCCTGGTTCCGGCCCGCCTTCGGGCAGGTCGTCGAGTGGCTGGGGGACCAGGGCGCCGGCAACCGTGCGACGCCCCTGTCGCCGCGCAGCAGCTTCAACCGCTGGCGCGAGACCGTGACCGACCGGGCGATGGGCTGGGACGAGCTCGACCTGGCGGAGGCCGTGGCGCTGCGCGACGTGCTCGTACGGCACCTCGCCCAGCTGCGGGCGCGCCGCGCCGCCTCGCGGGCCGTCCTGACCGCGCACGTCACGAGCCGGCTCGCCGAGACGCTCGACGCGCAGGAGGCGGTCGCGCGACTCGCGCGCCTGGTCGTGCCCGAGCTGGCGGACTGGTGCATCGTGAGCCTCGTCGAGGACGACCACCCGGGCGGGCGGCGCGTGCTGCGCGACGTCGGCTCGTGGCACCACGACCCCGCGGTGCGCCCGCGGGTCGAGCGGTACGCCGAGGTGCGCCGCGACGCGCTGCGCTCGGACTCGTTCGTGCGCCGCGCGCTCGACTCGGGCGAGGTCATCGTGGTCGAGCGCGACGCCGTGGACCAGATCCGGGCCGTGCTGCGGCCCGGTGAGGCGCTCGACCTGCTGCTCGAGCTGGCCCCGGAGGCGGTCGTGGTGCTGCCGCTGCGGGCGCGCAACCGGACGGTCGGGCTGATCAGCCTGTACACCGGCCGGGGCGGGCGCACGACACCCGAGCAGGTCGCGACCGCCCAGGAGGTCGCCGGACGCGCGGGGCTCGCGCTGGACAACGCGCGGCTCTACCACGAGCAGCTGCTCCTGGCCGAGGGCCTGCAGCGCTCGCTCCTCACCGAGCCGCCGCACGTCCAGGGCCTGTCCGTCGCGGTGCGCTACACCCCGGCGGCGGAGGCCGCGAAGGTCGGCGGCGACTGGTACGACGCCTTCCTCCAGCCGGGTGGCGCCCTGAACGTCGTGATCGGCGACGTGACGGGTCACGACGTCATCGCGGCGGCCGCCATGGGTCAGCTCCGCTCGCTCGTGCGCGGGATCGCCGCCACGACCGACGCGGGCCCCGCCGAGGTGCTGCGTCGCGTCGACCGGGCGATCGACACGCTCCGCGTCGAGACGCTGGCGACCGCCGTCGTCGTGCGCATCGAGCGGCTGCCCGGCGGCGGCGCGCGGGCCTGCTGGTCCAACGCGGGCCATCCCGGGTTGGTCGTCGTGCTGCCGGACGGGACGGTCCACGCGCCGGTCGTGCGGCCCGACCTCGTCCTGGGCGTGCTCGCCGGCACCGACCGCCACGAGCACTCGCTCGAGCTGCCCGAGGGTGCCGTGCTCGTCCTCTACACGGACGGCCTGGTCGAGCGCCGGGGCGAGCGCCTGCAGGACGGCCTGGCGCGGCTGCAGGCGGTGCTCGCCCGGCTCCCGCACGACGACGTCGAGACGCTGTGCGACGACCTGCTGGATGCGATGCTGCCCGAGCGCGGGGACGACGACGTCGCCATCGTCGCCGTGCGCATCGGGGGCTGAGCCCGCCGCCAGCGGGCAGCCTCGCGGTTCAGGCGGAGACGAGCAGCTCCTCGCGCCGCGCGGGCGCGAGCGCCGTGACCGTCGCGTCCGCCGGGGCCATGGCCACGAGGACCTCGATCCCGGCCTCGTCGACCACCAGGACGGCGCCCTGGCCGCAGTCGCACACGTGGTCCAGGCCGCCCTCGTCGAAGTAGACGCAGATGTGGGTGCTGGTGCTCATGCCGCGACGGTAACCAGACGCACCGACACGACCCGGCGCCGACACGCCCACCACCCTCCTCGCGACCCGTCGCGGCCCGCCGGATCGCCCGCTGGCGCGCTCGTGGCGCGACATCGACGCGGTGCGCCGCCGGGTCGGCGGCGGGGTCAGCGGCGGGCCACGTCCACGGCCAGGGCGCGGTGGTCCGAGAGGCCGGTGTCCATCGCCCAGCCCGGCGCGACCGCCTCGAGCGGGCCGTCGACCAGGATGTGGTCGAGCTGGCGCTGCGGCTCCGCGACGGGGAAGGTCGGGGCGCTCGCGAGCGACCGCCAGCCCGAGACCCGCGCGGGCCGGTCGGCCTCGAGGTTGAGGTCGCCCATGACGACGACAGGGCGTGGCTCCTGGCGCAGCAGGCGCACGAGGCGCCGCAGCTGGTGGCCGTTCCAGCCCGGGATGAACGTCAGGTGCGTCGCGACCACCGTCACCGGCCCGCCGGGTGCGTCCACGACCGCGCCCACGGCCGCGCGCGGCTCGTCCCGCACCAGCGTCGGGCGGCGGCGGTCGGGGAAGACGACGGGGACCCGGCCGCGCAGCGCCGGCAGGGCCATCGCGCGCCACGACAGCACGGGGTAGCGACTGAGCAGCGCGATCCCGTAACCCGCCGTGTTGGGCTGCAGCTCGCCCGTCGCCGCCGACCACAGCTCCGGCGTGCCCGCGAGCGTCGCCACGAAGCGGTGCTCGGGCGCGCCCATCGCCTCGGCCGCGACGGCGGTCAGGTCCGCGCCGTGCGACCGCGGCTGGTCGCGGTCGACCTCCTGCAGGGCCAGCACGTCCGCGTCGAGCTCCGCGACGGCTCGCGCGAACCGGCCCACGTCGACCGTGTCGTCGACGAGCGAGTGGCCGTGCAGGATGTTGAAGGTGGCGAGGCGCATCGCCACGATCCTGCCGCTCGTGGTGCGGGCCCGCACGCCGTCGTGTACACCCGACGCATGCTCGACAACTCCGCCCGCGAGGCCCTCCAGGACGGCCTGCGCAAGACGGCCGTCGCCCTCGGCCAGGCCGACATCCCCTACGCGCTGTGCGGCACGTACGCCGCCTGGGCCCGGGGCGCACCCGAGCCGCTGCACGACGCCGACTTCGTCATCCGGGAGGAGGACGTCGAGCGGGCGCGCACCGCGGTGGAGGAGGCCGGCCTCGAGCTGCGCGACCCGGCCGAGGACTGGCTGTTCAAGGCCTACAACGACGGGCAGCTCGTGGACATCCTCTTCCGGATGGTCGGGGAGCCGGTCTCCCAGGAGGTCTTCGACCGCTGCGACGTGCTCGAGGTCCTGGCCGTGCGGATGCCCGTGCTGAGCGCCACGGACCTCATGTCCACCAAGCTGCGCGTGCTGCACGAGCACTACTGCGACTACGCGCGGCTGCTGCCGGTCGCGCGGGCGCTGCGCGAGCAGGTGGACTGGGACCTGGTGCGTCGCGAGTGCGCCGACAACCCGTTCGCGCGCAACTTCCTCAACCTGCTCGTCGACCTGGCCATCGTCGAGGCGCCCTGACCCGCTGCGTGGGTGTGCCCCAGGTCACACGCCGCGTTCATCTCCTCGTCACACGGTGCGCTTACGGTCGAACTACCCGATCCGGACAAACGACCCCTACGCCTTGGAGCACCGTCGTCGTCAGCGTCGCCGTCGATCTCCCCACCCGCCCCCTCGGGGCGAGTGCCGTCGACGAGGAGATGCCATGTCCACGACCGACCTCGACCGGCTCCTGCGGGAGCCCCGCCGCACGGAGGGCGCCCACGGCCGCCCGCTGCGCTCGGAGAACGCCGCCGCGCAGTCCCCGTCCCTCATGCTGCTCGTCCTGCTGGCCAGCGCCGGCATCGTCGTCTACGCCGTCTTCCTGCTGAACCCCGCGCACCGCGGTGACCTGGTGCCGTACGTGATGGTCATGGTCGCCGAGACGATCCTGGTGACCCACGCGCTCCTGTCCATGTGGACGGTCCTGTCGGCCGGCTACAACCCGCGCGGCTTCTCCTTCCACCACGCGCAGGAGCGGCTGTTCGACATCCCGGCCATCCTGCGGGCCGGGGCGGACGACGACCCCACGCGGTGGGACCTGTACCTCGGGGACCGCGTGGTCGAGGTCGACGTCTTCATCACGACCTACGGCGAGGACCTCGCGACCATCCGCCGCACCGTCACGGCCGCGCGCGACATCGAGGGCCGCCACGCGACGTGGGTCCTCGACGACGGCCGCTCCGACGAGGTCCGCGACCTCGCCGCCGAGCTCGGCGTGCGCTACGTCCGGCGCCTGTCCGGCGGCGGGGCCAAGGCCGGCAACATCAACCACGCGCTCACGCTCGCGCGCGGCGAGTTCTTCGTCGTGCTGGACGCCGACTTCGTGCCGCTGCCGGCGTTCCTGCGCGAGACGCTCCCGTTCTTCGCGTCCGAGGACGTCGCGTTCGTCCAGACCCCCCAGACCTACGGCAACCTGCACAACCTGATCTCGCGCGGGGCCGGCTACATGCAGGCGGTCTTCTACCGCTACGTCCAGCCCGGCCGGAACCGCTTCAACTCGGCCTTCTGCGTGGGCACCAACGTGGTCTTCCGCCGGGCCGCGATCGACCACATCGGCGGCATGTACTCCGACTCGAAGTCCGAGGACGTCTGGACGTCCCTGCTGCTGCACGAGCGCGGCTGGCGCACCGTCTACATCCCCGTGACGCTCGCCGTCGGCGACACCCCCGAGACCATCGAGGCCTACACCAAGCAGCAGCTGCGGTGGGCGACGGGCGGCTTCGAGATCATGCTCACCCACAACCCGCTGTCACGTCGTCGGAGCCTCACGCTCGACCAGCGCCTGCAGTACACGGTGACGGCCACGCACTACCTCACGGGCATCTGCCCGCTCCTGCTGCTGCTCGTGCCGCCGATGCACATCTTCTTCGACCTCAGCCCGATGGACATGGACATCTCCGCCGGCGCCTGGGTCCTGTACTACGGCGGCTTCTACCTCATGCAGATCGTGCTCGCGTTCTACACGCTCGGCTCGTTCCGCTGGGAGGTCCTCATGCTCGCGTCCGCGTCGTTCCCGATCTACACGCGCGCCCTGGTCAACGCGGCGCTCCGCCGGGAGCAGCGGTGGCACGTCACGGGCAGCAAGCGCCGGGCGACGACGCCGTTCGCCTTCATCGTGCCGCAGGTGCTGTTCTTCGTGTTCCTGCTGCTGACCTCCGTGGTCGGCGCCTGGAAGGACGTGACCGGGGGGACGTTCAGCCTGGCCCTGGCGTGGAACACGACCAACGCGCTCATCCTCGGCTCCTTCGTCGTCACCGCCTGGCGCGAGCACGTGGCGCTCGGCCGCACGAGCCGCCACGCCGAGCTCCGGCCGGCGGCACCGCCGCCCGCGGCGGCGCCACCCCGCACCGTGGTCGCCGTCCCGGCGGTCCTGGACGCAGCGGGTGCCGCGTGACCTGGGGGGCGCGGCTGCGCCTGCTCGTGGGCCTGGTGCTCGTGCTCGCGCTCGCGGCCTGGCTGACCATCCACCTCAACGACCGCCGCGGCGAGGCCACCAGCACGTCGGCCTCGATCCACACCCGGACGTACGACGTCGGCTCGTCCTACGCGGGGCTCGTCGTCACGCAGGAGGTCGAGGTGGGCGACGCGGTGACCCAGGGCCAGCCGCTGTTCGTCGTGGACAGCGCCGCGCTGCGGCACGACCTGCTCATCGGCCTGGTCTCCCCGGACGTCCCGGGCTCCGGCATCGCCGCGGACGGCACGCTGACGGTGACGGCGGCGGCCGACGGCGTCGTCTCCGAGCTGGCGGCCTCGCGCGGCACCTTCGTGCAGGCCGGCACCCGGATGGCGACCGTCGACACGGACGGCACGCTGACCGTGCAGGCGGAGTTCACCCTGACCCCGGAGCAGTTCGCGCGGGTCGAGGACCGTGCGCCCGTGAGCATCCGGCTGCCCGACGGCACGACCCTCGACGGCAGCGTGGACGAGGTCGACGCCACCACCGCGGCCGGGCAGGCCCAGGCGGTGGTGACCGTCGCCAGCGCCGGCCTGGTCCGTGGCGACGCCGACGGCCTCGTGGCGCCGGGCACGCCGGTGACCGCCGTGCTGACCCTCGACAACGACGGTCTCGTCTCGACCGTCGCCGAGAGCGTCGAGCGCGAGGTCGGCGAGCTCGTCACCCGGTGGTGGCCGTGAGGCGCCGCACGGTCGCCGCGGCCGTGGTGGGCGTGACGCTCGGGGTCGGCGCCGTGACGGGTGTCGCGCTCGGTCTCGCGCGGGACCCGGACGCCGGCCCCGGCGAGGGCGGCGCATCGACCCCGAGCGCCCCCGTCCCCGACAGCACCCTGGCCGCACCGCCCGACGACCTGGACGCCCTCGTGGCGGCCGTGGGGCAGTCCTCGCCCGGGGACCTCGGGCCGATGCGCCTCGCGCCCGACCTCCTGCCGCCGACCAACCGCTGGTTCAGCGGCCTGGTCTTCGGCGACCAGCCCCAGCCCGTCTTCGCGCTGCCCGTCTCCTTCGGCCTGACCGACGAGGGGTTCGCGCTCGGGGCACCCGTGCCCGTCGCGAGCCCGCACGCGGTCGTCGGGCCGCACGTGCCGGCGGTCGAGGTCTCGGCCGGCACGTCCGGCGCGCGCGTGAGCGCCTACGACGCGGCACGGGTCGAGATCGCCCTCCTCGGTGACGACGGCGAGCCGCGCGCCACCGTGACGCTCGCCCAGGGCTCGCCCTTCGTCACGGTCACCGCGCTCGCGGACGTCCGGCTCACCACGCCGGTGCCCTTCGAGGGCGACGAGGGTGCGCTGGTGGCCACGACCGAGGCCGGTGGCACGCGCGAGTGGGGGCTCGTCACCGACGGCGCCTGGGACGACGGCGTGGACCTCGCGACCGGCGAGACGGCGACGTTCTACCCGCTGCCCGACGACGCCGACCGCTCCGCGCTCGAGACGCTCGCCGAGGCGGCCGCCGACCCGCTCCTGCGGGTCGACCTGACGCAGGGCGTCGCGGCGGGCTCGGCGCGCACCACCCTGACCTACCGCACCGCGGACGGCGTCGCGGGCGCCGTCGTCGCGATGCCGCACCACCGGACGTGGGCCGCGCAGGGGGAGGGCGACTGCGGCCTCGGGACGTACCCGAGCGTGTACGGGACGCTCGAGCTCTGCGCGGGCGGCGAGCTGACGACGGTCGTCCCGGCGCTCACCGAGGCCGCGACGCTGGACCTGTCGGACGTCGACGAGGCCACGCGTGAGGCGCTGCGCGAGCAGCTCGCGGCGGACGTCGCGGCGACCCCGCCGTACCCCTCGGACTCCTACTTCGGCGGCAAGGCCCTGCACCGCTCGGCCGTGCTCGTCCAGCTCGGGCGCCAGCTCGGGGCCGACGACGTCGTGGCACCGCTCGTCGAGCGCGTGACCGAGGGGCTGCGCGAGTGGGCCGACCCGGACGGCTGCGCGGAGCGCGAGGCCCGGTGCGTGGTCTACGACCCCGTGGCCCGCGGCGTCGTCGGGCTCACCACGAACTTCGGCTCGGAGGAGTTCAACGACCACCACTTCCACTACGGCTACCTCCTGGCCGCGGCGGGCATCATGGCCGCGGACGACCCGGACCTCGCCGCCGACCTCGCGCCGGTGATGGACCTGCTCGCTGAGGACATCGCCGCGGGGCAGGACACGGAGTGGTTCCCGCGGCTGCGGGTGTTCGACGCCTACCGCGGGCACTCGTGGGCCTCGGGCACGGTGCCGTTCGCGGACGGCAACAACCAGGAGTCGACATCGGAGGCCGTCGCGGCGTGGAACGGCCTCGCGCTGTGGGGCGCGGCCGCGGGACGCGAGGACCTCGTGACGCAGGCGCGCTGGCTGCTGTCGGTGGAGGCGGCGACCGCCCGCACCTACTGGACCGAGCCCGACCTCACCGACCCGGCCCTCGAGGGGTTCGAGGACGCGATGTTCTCGCTCGGGTGGGGGGCCAAGCGCGACCACGCCACGTGGTTCAGCGCGGAGCCGAACGCGATCCTCGGGATCCAGCTCATCCCGCCCTCCCCGGTGGACGGTGTGCTGGCCGCGGATGAGGAGCGCGTGCGGCAGACGGTCGGGCAGGCGACGGCGAACGGGTTCGACGTCCAGTTCGGCGACCTGCTGCTCATGTACCTCGCGCTCGTGGACCCCGACGCGGCGCGCACGGCCGCGCAGACCCTCCCGGCGGAGCGGATCGACGACGGCAACTCGCGCACCTACCTGGAGGCCTGGCTCGCGGCACCGCCGGCGCGCGCGAGCGGGTGAGGGGGCGGCCATGGTCGGCGCCGCTAGGGTGCCGACCATGGCCCTCGTCGACGTCGCGGGGCAGCGCCGCGACCTCGGGGCGCTCCTGCGCAGCCGCACGCCCCTCGTCGTCATCGAGACGCGCGACGAGGACCGTGCCCGCGCCGTGGTCCGCGAGCTCGCGCGGGCCGCGGTGCCGGCGAAGCCCGTCTTCGAGTGGGTGGTCACCGAGGGGCTGCGCCGCGTCGACGTCGACCTCGGCGCGCCACAGCGGTTCCTCACCGGGCCGGAGAGCGTGCTGCAGTTCGTCCGCGACGGCATGCCGGCCGTGTACGTGCTGCTCGACTTCCACCCGTACCTGCAGGACCCGGTCACCGTCCGGCTGCTCAAGGACCTGTGCCAGGGCGCGGCGGCGGCGTCGCGCACCGTGGTGCTGATCAGCCACGAGGTCGACCTGCCGCCGGAGCTCGAGCACCTCGCGGCCAGGCTCGGGCTCGCGTTCCCGACCCGCGAGGAGCGGCGCGCGATCGTCGACGAGGTGGCGCGCGAGTGGGCCGCGGCCCACAGCGCCCTGGTGCGCGCCGACGAGACGTCGATCGCGCTGCTCGTCGAGAACCTCGCGGGCCTGTCGTTCGGCGACGTCCGCCGCCTCGCACGCGCGGCCGTGCACGACGACGGCGCCATCACCGCGAGCGACGTGCCGGCGGTGATGCGCGCCAAGTACGACCTGCTCGCGCAGGACGGCGTCCTGACCTTCGAGTACGAGACCGCCGGCGCCGGCGACCTCGCAGGGCTGGACCGGCTCAAGGAGTGGCTCGCGCGACGCCGCCCGGCGTTCGACGGCTCCGCGGCCGGGCTCGAACCGCCGCGCGGGGTCCTGCTGCTCGGCGTCCAGGGGTGCGGCAAGAGCCTCGCCGCCAAGGTCGCCGCGGGCGTCTTCGGCGTGCCCCTGCTGCGCCTGGACCTCGGTGCCATCGGCGACAAGTACGTCGGCGAGTCCGAGCGGCGCCTGCGCGAGAGCCTCGCGACGGCCGACGTCATGTCGCCGTGCGTGGTGTGGGTCGACGAGATCGAGAAGGGCCTTGCGACGTCCGACGGCGACACCGGGACGTCGCAGCGCGTGCTCGGCACCTTCCTCACGTGGCTCGCCGAGCGCCGCTCGCGCGTCTTCCTCGTCGCGACCGCGAACGACATCTCCCGGCTGCCGCCCGAGCTCATGCGCAAGGGACGCTTCGACGAGATCTTCTTCGTCGACCTGCCCGACGCCGCCGCGCGCGCCCAGGTGCTGCGCCTGCACGCCGCGCGGCGCGAGGTCGTCCTGAGCGACGCCGACGTCGCGGACCTCGTGGCCGCGTCCGACGGGTTCTCGGGGGCGGAGATCGAGCAGGCGGTCGTCGCGGCCGCGTACGCGGCGCACGCCGAGGCGTCGCCGTCGTCCGGCGGTGCGGCCCTCGTCCAGGCGCGGCACGTGGCCGACGAGCTGCGGGCCACGCGGCCGCTCAGCGTCGTCATGGCCGAGCAGGTCGCCGCCCTGCGGGCCTGGGCCGCGGGCCGGA
>NZ_JACEXH010000088.1:0-14535 GCF_014525465.1 Actinotalea sp. JY-7885
CGGGCGGGTGGCGCGGCACCGGCGGTCGACCGGCCGCCCGTCGCCCCCGCGCGGCCGCGACGGCGAGGGCGCCGGTTCGGTGTGGCGGCGACCGTCGTCGTCGCGCTCCTGCTGGCCTGGCCGATCGGTCTGGTGCTCTGGGCGGACGGGCGCCTCGAGCACGTCCCGGCGCTGAGCGAGGCCGCGGACACGCCCGGTACCACGTACCTGCTCGCGGGCTCGGACGCGCGGGGTGACGGCGCCGTGCCCGAGGACGGCACGATCGGCGCCCGGACCGACACGATCATGCTGCTGCACGCTCCCGAGTCGGGGCCGGCCGCCCTCATCAGCCTCCCGCGCGACACGTACGCCGAGATCCCCGGCCACGGCGCGAACAAGCTCAACGCCGCCTTCTCCTGGGGTGGCGCGCCCCTGCTCACGGCGACCGTGGAGCAGCTCACGGGCCTGACCGTCGACCACTACGTCGAGATCGGCTTCGGCGGCATCACGGGCGTCGTCGACGCGGTGGGTGGCGTCGAGCTGTGTCTCGACCGCGACGTGAACGAGCCGCTGAGCGGCCTCGTCTGGACGGCGGGCTGCCACGTCGCCGACGGCCCGACGGCGCTCGCCTTCGCGCGCATGCGCTACGACGACCCCGAGGGCGACGTCGGCCGCGCCAAGCGCCAGCAGCAGCTCATCGCCGCGCTCAGCTCGGCACTGGCGGACCCTGCGGTGCTGCGCAACCCGGGCCGCCAGGTGTCGCTGGTCCGCGCGGGCACCGACGCGCTCGCGGTCAGCGAGGGGACGGGCGTCGTGGACCTCGGCCGCCTCGCGCTCGCGTTCCGCCGTGCCACCGGCCCCGAGGGCATCACCGGGACGCCGCCGATCGCCGACCCGGACCACCGCCCGGGCGGCGTCGGCTCGACCGTCCTCCTCGACCCGGACGCCACGCCGGGCTTCTGGGCGGGGATCCGCGACGGCTCCCTGCCCCCCGGACCCGTCGGCGGCCTGCCGGGCTGAGCCGGGTCGGGACCCGCCTCCGACACGCCGGACCTCACACGGGCGACGGCCGTCCGGGTGAACGCGGCTCATCCCGCTCGGAGGGCTGCCGATAGGACCGACATGATCCGCAGACTCTGCGCGTGCGTCGCTGCGGCCGTCCTCGCGGTCGCCATCGGCGTCGTCACGCCGGCGGGGCCGGTGGCCCCCGCCCGGGCCGCGTCCGCGAACGCCGTCGACACGGCGAGCCGTGCGGCCGTGGACGCCGGCTACCTCGCGCGGTGGGCGCCTGCGGCCGCCACGACCGCGGCGGTGTCCTCGACCGCGGTCCCGGCGAGCTGCACGCGCGGCTCCGTCTCGCCGTCGACGAGGACCCAGGTCCTCGCGGCCTGGAACTACGCGCGCGGGCTCGCCGGCCTGGACGCCGTGACCGAGGACCCGGCGCTGGCCGCGAGCACGCAGGAGGCGGCTGTCGTCTTCTCGCGCAACGACACGATCGCGCACTACCCGAACCCGAGCTCCGAGTGCCTCACGGAGGCCGCGAGGAAGGCGGCTGCCGGCTCGAACATCGGGATCGCGTGGGGCACGGTCCCCACCGCGGCGGCGCTCGTCAACGGCTACCTGACCGAGGAGCACGACGCCGGCCGGGACCTCGGGCACCGACGGTGGCTGCTCTACCCGCAGCTGTCGACGACCGCCGTCGGCATCGCCACCACCACGGGCAGCGGCGTCACGTACGGCCGGAACTCGGCCAACGCCCTGCGGGTCGTCGACTCGGGCCGCAACCGCGGCGCGACCGCGCCCGCCTGGGTGCCCTGGCCGACGGCCGGCTACTTCCCCGTCCCGCTCGAGCCCCTCGGTCGGTGGTCGCTCACCTCGTCCGCCCCCGACGCGGACTTCTCCGCCGCGACGGTCAGCGTCCGGGGCCCCGGGGGCGCGGCGCTGCCCGTGACCGTCTCGCGGCCGGCCCGCGGCTACGGCAACCCCACGCTCGCCTTCACGGTCGGGAACATCACGAAGCCGTCGGGGGCCGCCGAGACCGTCTACTCCGTGACCGTGAGCGGCATCAAGAACGCCGCGGCCGCGAGCCACTCCTACGAGGTCAGGCTCTTCAACCCCGGGGCACCCACCGTCTCGGCGCCCGTCGCGACGACCGTCGACCTCGGCGCGGCGGCGACGTTCCGCGTCACCGCGACGGGGTCGCCCGCGCCGACGGTGGCCTGGGAGCGCAGCACCGGCGGGAGCACCTGGACGAGGATCGCGGGCGCCACGGGCACGACGTACACGTTCACGCCCGACGCCGCCCACGACGGCCTGCGCGTCCGGGCGGTCGCGACCAGCCCGCTCGGCACCGCCACCTCGCCCGCCGCGGTGCTGACGGTCCTCAGCGACCCGGGCGTCACGAGCGGGCCGCAGGACACGGTCTTCGCCACGGGCGGCTCGGTCCTCCTGAGCGCGACGGTGTCCCGCGCGGCCGGCGCCACGTACCGCTGGGAGCGCCGGACCGGTGGCACGTGGTCGGCGGTCCCGTCGGCAGACGCGCGGACCCTGACGCTCACCGGGCTCACCGCCGCCGACGACGGCGCCCAGCTCCGCCTCGTCGTGACCACCCCGCACGGCTCCGCGACGTCCCGGACCGCGACCATCCGCCTCGACGACCGGGCGTACGTCGCCGTCCCGCCCGTCCGCGTCCACGACTCGCGGACGACGTCGACGACGCACGGCGCGGTCACGTGCCTCAGCGTGACCGGCGCCGGCACCGGCGTGCCGGCCGGCGCCGCGAGCGTCTCGCTCAACGTGACGACCGTCCGCCCGACCGGGCCCGGCCACGTCGTCGTCTACCCGGACACCGCGGGGACGGGCTCGACGCCCGCGCCGGCCGCGAGCACCGTGAACTTCGTCCCGGGTGCCGACGTGCCCAACGCGGCCGTCGTCGCGGTGCCCGCGAGCGGGAAGGTCTGCTACCAGGTGCGCGGGTCGCGTGCGGGCGTGGTGGTCGACCTCGTCGGCTACCTGCTCCCCGGGTCGGCGGTCACGGTCCAGATGCCGCAGCGCCTCGACGACCGCTCGGGCGTGGTGCCCGGGCAGGCGGTCCGCCTGGATGTGGCCGGCCGCGCCGGCGTGCCCGAGGACGCCACCGCCGTGCTGCTCAACGTGACCGCCGCCGGGTCGCGGGCACCCGGAAACCTGCGGCTGTTCCCCGCGGGCGCGACACCGCCCCCGACGTCCAACCTCAACTACGCGGCCGACGGCGACCGCGCGAACGCCGCGCTCGTGCAGCTCTCCGACGACGGCGCCCTGAGCTACGTCTCCCAGACCAGCGCGGGCAACCGGCTGCGCGTCGTGCTCGACGTCGTGGGCTACACGGTCCCCGGCTCGGGGCTCGTGCCGATCGACGCGGACCGCGTGCTCGACACGCGGTCCGGCGGCGGGGCCCTGGTGGGCGGGACGAGCCGGGCGCTCTCCGTGCGCGGGACGGTCCCCGACCACGCCACCGCCGTGGTGCTCAACGTCATCGCCGTCGCGCCGACGACGATCGGCAACCTCCGGGTGTTCCCGCGCACCGCCGGCTCGACCGCGCCGCCACCGACGTCGTCCCTGAACTACATCCCGCGGGTCGACACCGCGAACCTCGTCGTCGCGACCATCGGCGCCGATGGCGAGGTCGTGGTGCACACCGACCAGCCCGCGGGCGGGCGCACCCACGTGGTCGTGGACGTCCTCGGTTACCTCACCGACCAGCCGCCGTCCTGAGCGCGCGGTCCTCCGCGCGGGGTCTGGTCACCGCGCCGCCGCGGGGGCGGTACGTCGCGACGAGGCGGGACAGCCCCGCCTCCACCGCGGCGCGCAGGGGCCCTTGCGCGCGCTTCTCGACCACGCGGTGCACGGCCCACGCGAGCCCGAGGGACACGGCCACCGCCGCGAGCAGCGCCACCGGCGTCGGCACCGCGTCGTGCAGCAGGTGGATGGTCCACCAGCCCCAGTACTCGTGCACGAGGTACAGCGGGTAGGTGAGGACCCCGAGCGTCGTCAGCACGGGCAGGTCCACGCGCGCCAGCCGCGTGAGCGTCAGCGCCGCGACCGCCGCGAAGCAGCCGACGACGAGCAGCCCGAGGACCACGGGCGACGGCACGAACGCGGTGTTCCGGCTGAGCGAGGCGAGCTGCGCGGGCACGACGTTGACCAGCGCGACCACCACGTTCAGCCCGACGAGCGCCCACGGCAGGCGGGCGTGCCCGTCGCGGTGGATGAGGAAGAGCAGCATCCCGCCCGCGAAGAGGGGCGCGTACCGGCTCACCAGCAGGGTCTGCGCCCACGACGCCCCGGCGTGCTCGGCGACGAGCCCGGCCAGGGGCCACAGCGCGCAGAACGCGAGCACGCGGCGCCGGGTGAGGCCCACCGCGACCAGGACGACGACGATCGCGTAGAACCGCAGCTCGGCCCACAGCGTCCAGTACACGCCGTCGACGTGGGCGACGGCGAAGACCTCCTGGAGGAGGGTCGCGTTGACCGCCACCTGGCCCAGGGTGATGTCCTTGCCGTCCGGCCACAGGACCAGCAGCAGGACGCTCGTCAGGACGAGGGCGGTCCAGTACGCCGGGAACAGGCGGCCGACGCGCGAGCCCACGACGGCGGGCACGCTCCGGCCCCAGGCGCTCCAGAGGATGACGAAGCCGCTGATGACGAAGAAGAGCTCAGGGCCGAGGGCGAAGTAGCTCGTGACGCGGCCGAGCTCGCCGAAGCGCGCCGCCGGCTCCTCGCCCCACGCCGTGCTCCACCGGGCGGTGAAGTGGTAGAGCAGCACGCCGGCGGCGGCGCCGAACCGCAGCCCGTCCAGGGTGCGCAGCCGGGAGCCCGCCGCGGTACCGGCGCGGCCGCCCTCCGGGGTGCGGGGAGAGGGCACGGCGTGCGGCACCTGTGGTGCGCGAAGGGCCGTGACCATCCCGTGACCTTAGGTGAGGTCCCCTGACCTCGCCCGCCGAGCACGGACCCCGAGGGCGCCGTGCGGCGCCCTGTGCTCAGGCCCCGAAGCCGGTCACCGCACCGCCCGGGCGGTGCCGCGCACGCAGGCGCTCGCCCTTGGCGTGGGCCTGGTCACGCAGGTCGCCCTGGAACGCCGTCATGCGCTCGCGCAGGGCCGCGGCCCGGTCGTCGCCGCCCGCGGCCAGGACGCGCACCGCGAGCAGGCCCGCGTTGCGCGCTCCCCCGACGGAGACGGTCGCCACCGGCACGCCGGCGGGCATCTGGACGATCGACAGCAGCGAGTCCAGGCCGTCCAGGTGGGCGAGCGGCACGGGCACCCCGATGACCGGCAGCGGCGTGACCGCCGCGAGCATGCCCGGCAGGTGCGCGGCGCCCCCGGCGCCGGCGATCACCACGCGCAGGCCGCGCTCGGCCGCCGTGCGCCCGTAGTCGACCATCTCCTGCGGCATCCGGTGCGCGGAGACGACGTCGACCTCGTGCGGCACGCCGAACTCCGCGAGCGCCTGCGCGGCTGCCTCCATGACGGGCCAGTCCGAGTCGGAGCCCATGACGACGCCGACGAGCGGTGCGGGGGAAGTGCGGTCAGCCATGTCGTGCTCCTCGGTCCGGGTGGGTCGGTCAGGCGGGGTCGCCGCGCAGGATCGCGGCGGCCCGCGCGGCGCGCGCGCGGACGTCGGCGAGGTCCTCGCCCGTCACGGTGACGTGGCCGAGCTTGCGCCCGGGCCGCACCTCCTTGCCGTACAGGTGCACCTTCGCGGCCGGGTCCGCGGCCAGCACGGCGGGCAGCGCGTCCGTGAGGCGCTCGAGCGAGCTACCGAGCACGTTCGCCATCACGGCCCAGCGCGCACGGGCCGCCGTCTCCCCCAGCGGCAGGTCGAGCACCGCGCGCAGGTGCTGCTCGAACTGGCTCGTCACGGCGGCGTCGATGGTCCAGTGGCCGGAGTTGTGCGGTCGCATCGCGAGCTCGTTGACCAGCACGCGCCCGCGGTCACCGCCGGCGACCTCGAACATCTCGACCGCGAGCACGCCCGTGACGTCGAGCCCCTCGGCGACGGCGCGTGCGGCCTGCACCGCGGCGCGCTCCACCTCGGGGTCGAGGTCGGGCGCGGGCGCGAGCACCTCGGCGCACACGCCGTCGCGCTGGACGGTCTCGACCACGGGCCACACCCGCACCTCGCCGGACGGGCGGCGCGCGAGCAGCACGGCCAGCTCACGCACGAAGGGCACCTTCTCCTCGGCGAGCAGCGCGGGGCCGCCGATCCGCGCCGCGGCGAACCACTCCGCGACGTCGTGGGCGGAGCGCACCACCCGCACGCCCTTGCCGTCGTACCCGCCGCGCGCGGTCTTGACCACCGCCTCGCCGCCGACGTCCTCCAGGAAGGTCGCCAGGGCCGCGGCGTCCGCGACCGGGGACCACCGCGGGCACGGTACGCCGAGCTCCGTGAGGCGCCGGCGCATGACCGTCTTGTCCTGCGCGTGGACCAGCGCCTCGGCGCTCGGCCGCGCGGGCACGCCCGCCGCGGCGGCGGCCTCGAAGGCCGCGGCCGGGATGTGCTCGTGCTCGAAGGTGAGCACCGCGGGCAACGGCTCCCCGAGGAGCCTGGCGACGGCGGACGGGTCCTGCGGCGAGCCGACGGGAGCGTCGGCGACGACCTGCGCGGCCGACGTGGTCGGGGACTCGACGAGAACCCGGAGCCCCACTCCCAGCGCGGTCGCCGCGGGCGCCGTCATCCGGGCCAGCTGGCCGCCGCCCACCACCGCCACGAGAGTCACGAGCGGGGAGCCTAACAACCGGCTCAGCGACGTGGGCGGCGGCCCTTGCGGGTCGAGACGAGCGAGCCGCGCGGCAGCACGACGTCGGGGTCCAGCGTCTTGGGCACCCCGGCCAGGAAGATCGCGAAGGTGGCCGGTCGCCGCTGCGCGAGCTCGAGCCGGCCGCCGTCGGCCGCGACGAGGTCGCGCGCCAGGCCCAGGCCCAGGCCGGTGCCCTTGCCCGAGGTGACCTCCCGCTCGAAGATCCGCGGCGCGAGGTCGTCGCTCACGCCGGGACCCTCGTCGCTCACCTCGACGACCATCGCCCCGCTGGCGCCGGACGGGCGGGCGCGCACGGTGGTGGTGCCGGCGCCGTGGACGAGCGAGTTCTCGATCAGCGTCGCGAGCGCCTGCGCGAGCGCGCCGGGCGTCGCGAGCACGGCAGTGCCCGGCGGCACCTCGACCTCGAGCCGCCGGCCCGCGGAGGCGAAGGACGGCGTCCACTCCTCGCGCTGCTGGTCGACGACGTCGCGCAGGTGGACGGCCTCGGTCGTGCCGCCCTGGGCGCGGCGCGAGCGGGCCAGGAGGTCGTCCACGACCGTGACCAGGCGCTCCACCTGCTCCAGCGAGATCCGGGCCTCCTCGCGGACCTCCTCCTTCTCGGTCGCCGCCGCGATCTCCTCGAGCCGCATCGTCAGCGCGGTCAGGGGTGTGCGCAGCTGGTGCGAGGCGTCGGCGGCGAACTGCCGCTCCGCGGCGAGACGGCCCGCGAGGCGGTCCGCGCTGCGGGCCAGCTCCGCCGCGACGAGGTCGATCTCCTCGATGCCGGACGGCTCCAGGCGGGGCCGCACCTGCCCGGACCCCAGCTGCTCCGCGCTCGCCGCGAGGTACACGAGCGGCGCGGCCAGGCGGCGGGCCTGCCACAGGGCCATCGCGATCCCGGCCGCGAACGCCACGACCGCGGCCGCGGCGACGAGCGCGACGGCGCCCGCCGACCGCCAGAACACGTCCCACCACGACGCCGTGAGCAGCACGACCGCACCCGAGTCCGTGCGGACGACCTCCGGGTACGCGCGACCCTCGACCGGCTCACCCGCCTGGAAGCGCTCACCGGACGCCGTGACCACCGACACCGACGCCGGGAGCTCGCCGTCGCCGCCGACGTAGACCTCGAGGAGCTCGTCGTCGAGCGGACGGTCCGTCGCCAGGCGGCTCTCCACCTGGCGCGCGAGGGCCTCGGCGCGCTGGTGGAGGTCGCGCTCCTCCGCCTCCTGGATCAGCCGGGCGCCGTAGAACGCCAGGGGGAAGCCGAGCAGGACGACCGCGACCGTGACGGCCGAGATCGTCGCCAGCAGGACGCGGCGGCGCACGTCGGGTCAGCCGGCGCCGGTCTCGAAGCGGAAGCCCATGCCTCGCACCGTCGAGATGTACCGCGGGGCGTTGGCGTCGTCGCCCAGCTTGCGGCGCAGCCACGACACGTGCATGTCCAGCGTCTTGGTCGAGCCGCTCGGGTCGGTGTCCCACACCTCGCGCATGAGCGTCTCGCGCGGCACCACGGTGCCGGCGTCGCGCACCAGGACGCGCAGCAGCTCGAACTCCTTGGCCGTGAGGTGGAGCTCGCGCTCGCCCTGGAACGCGCGGTGGGCGCCGAGGTCGAGGCGGACGTCCTGGGCGGCGACGTCGCCCTCGTCGCCGCCGTCGGCGTGCGAGCGGCGCAGCAGAGCGCGGACGCGGGCGAGCAGCTCGGCCAGGCGGAAGGGCTTGGTCACGTAGTCGTCGGCCCCGGCGTCCAGCCCGACGACGAGGTCCACCTCGTCCGCGCGGGCCGTCAGGACCAGCACGGGCGTGGTCAGCCCCTGCTGCCGGATCCAGCGCGCGACGTCCAGGCCGTCCATGTCCGGCAGGCCGAGGTCGAGGATGACCATGTCCGCGCCAGGCGCGGCGTCGATCGCACCTTGACCGGTGCCTTGCACGACCACCTCATAGCCCTCACGCCCGAGGGCCCGGGCCAAGGGCTCGGCAATGGCCGGGTCGTCTTCCGCCAACAGAACCTGCGTCATGTGGTCATGCTAAGTCACGTCCCGGCCCGCGTGGCCAGACCCACGTCCCCCGCGGCGCGGCGGTCCCCCCGCGGGCGGACGGTGGCGGCGCGCGCCTGGGCCCGGGGTCCGACGCCGCCTGTAGCCGCCACCCCTACGCTTGCCGCGTGCACTGGTGGGAGCGGGTCGGCGCCTGGGACGAGTCCCACCGGCTCAGCGTCGACGCCGCCGGCGCCGCGCTGGTCGGGCTCGTGCTGTTCCCCGCCACGGCCGGCTTCTCCCCCGGCACCGATGCGACCGCGGCGCTGGTCTTCGCCACCCTCATGCTCGTCGCGCTGGCCTGGCGCCGCACGCTGCCGACCGCGTCGGCCGCGACGATCTACGGCCTGGGCCTCACGCACATCGTGCTGGGCCACCCCCTCCTGCTGCCCGCCGACGTCCTCGTCCTGGTGGCCCTGTACTCGGTCACCGTGCACGGGCCGGTGTGGGCCTACCGCACGGCGATCGGCGGGGCGCTCGTGGGGGCCGTCGTGCTCGGGACGGCGGTGCTCGCGGCGCAGCAGGGCCCGGACGCCGCCGTGTCGGTCGCGTTCGTCGTCGGCCTCCTGGCCGTCAGCGTCTTCGCGTTCGCGCTGGTCCGCCGGTCGCGGCGGGAGCGCATCGACTCGCTCGTCGACCGCGCCCTGCGGCTCGAGGTGGAGCGCGACCAGCAGGCGCAGCTGGCGACGTCGGCCGAGCGGACCCGCATCGCGCGCGAGATGCACGACATCGTCGCCCACTCCCTGTCCGTGATCATCGCCCAGGCCGACGGCGGCCGGTACGCCGCGGCCGGCGACCCCGCCGCCGCGGCCCGGTCCCTGACGACGATCTCCGAGACGGGCCGCGCCGCGCTCGCCGACATGCGCCGCCTGCTGGGCGTGCTGCGGCCGGAGCTCTCGGGCGCGGGAGCCACCGGCACCACCGCCGGCCCCACGGGCGGCGGGCGCGCGTCAGAGCCCGCCGCGATCCCGGACCTGACCCCCCAGCCCGCCGTCGGTGACATCGCCCAGCTCGTCGAGCAGGTCCGCGCGAGCGGCATGCGGGTCTCGCTGGTCCGCATGGGCACGGACCGCCCGCTCCCCCCGGGGACCGGGCTGACCGTCTACCGGATCTGCCAGGAGTCCCTGACGAACGTGCTCAAGCACGCCGGGCCGACGCCGACCGTCACCGTCCTGCTCCAGTGGACCGCGACCTCGCTCGTCCTCGAGGTGTCGGACGACGGCCGCGGCGCCGCCGCGACGGGCGCCGACGGCGCCGGGCAGGGCGTGCTGGGCATGCGCGAACGTGCCGCCATGCTGGGCGGCACGCTGTCGTTGGGCCCGCGCCCCGGCGGCGGCTTCCGTGTCCGCGCCGAGATCCCCGTCCCACCCCGCACCGAGGAGCTGCAGCAGCCGTGAGCCCGAGCGACCCCACCGGACCCGCACCCATCCGCGTCGGTCTCGTCGACGACCAGCAGCTCGTCCGCGCGGGCTTCCGCATGGTCATCGACTCCCAGCCGGACCTCGAGGTGGTCGTCGAGGCCGGGGACGGCGCCGAGGCGCTGCGCCGGCTGGCCGCGGTGCCGTGCGACGTCGTGCTCATGGACGTGCGCATGCCGACGCTCGACGGGCTCGCGGCGACCGCGCGGCTGACCGCCACCGGGGAGCCGACGCCGCGCGTCGTCGTGCTGACGACGTTCGACCTCGACGAGTACGTGCTCTCCGCGATCCGGGCCGGCGCGAGCGGGTTCCTCCTCAAGGACGCGCCGCCGGAGGAGATGCTCGCCGCCATCCGCACGGTCCACGCGGGCGACGCCGTCATCGCGCCGTCGAGCACGCGCCGCCTGCTCGAGCACCTCGTCACGGCCCTGCCCGACACGACCGAGCCGACGCCGCACCCCGGCCTCGCCGACCTGACGGACCGCGAGCGCGAGGTGCTCGTGCTCATGGCGCGCGGACGGTCGAACACGGAGATCGGGCGCGACCTCTACGTCGCCGAGGCGACCGTCAAGACGCACGTGGGACGCATCCTGGCCAAGCTCGCCGCGCGCGACCGGGTGCAGGCGGTCGTCACGGCGTACGAGTCGGGGCTGGTGCGGCCGGGCGCCTGACTCCGCCCGCGGGATGACGGCCGGGCGGGCGAGGCCATGCCAGGGCGCGACGCCGCCCCGCTCGCCCCGCCCGTAGCGTCGGGACCACGCTCGACCTACCCCCGGAGAAGAACCTGTGGATCTCACCGCCCTGGACCCTGCCGCGATGCCCGGCTCCGCACGACCCGGCACGGAGACGGAGGCCGAGGCGCGGCGTGTCGCGGTGCGGGCGCGCGGCCTCGGCAAGGTCTACGGCTCCGGGGATGCCGCCGTGCACGCCCTGGTCGACGTCGACGTCGACTTCGCGGCCGGCGCGTTCACGGCGATCATGGGCCCCTCGGGCTCGGGCAAGTCGACGCTGATGCACCTGCTCGCGGGCCTGGACACGGCGACCTCCGGCACCGCGTACCTCGGCGACACCGCCCTGTCGGAGCTCGGCGACAAGGAGCTCACGGTCCTGCGCCGCACGCGCATCGGGTTCGTCTTCCAGTCCTTCAACCTCCTGCCGATGTTCACGGCGGAGCAGAACGTGGTGCTGCCCCTGGAGCTCGCGAACACACCGGTCGACCGGGAGTGGATGAGCACGCTCGTCGACACGCTCGGCCTGGAGCAGCGTCTCTCCCATCGGCCGAGCGAGCTGTCCGGCGGGCAGCAGCAGCGCGTCGCGATCGCGCGCGCGCTGATCGCCAAGCCCGAGGTCGTCTTCGCCGACGAGCCCACCGGCAACCTCGACTCCCGCTCGGGCGCCCAGGTCCTCAGCTTCCTGCGGCAGTCGGTCCGCGAGCTCGGCCGCACCGTGATCATGGTCACCCACGACCCGTCGGCGGCCGCCTACGCGGACCGCGTGGTGCTGCTGGCCGACGGCCGCATCGCCGGGGAGATCACCGAGCCCACGCCCGAGTCCGTGCTCGCCGGACTGGACGCGCTGCGCACGCTCGACGAGCCCGGGGCCCGGTGATGCTGCGCCTGACCTTCGCCCAGATGCGGCGCAGCCTGGGCCGGCTCGTCGCGGCGGGCGTCGCGATCGGGATCAGCACGGCGTTCGTCACCGCGACGCTCCTCGCGTCCGACGCGATGGAGTCGACGGTCTACGACGCCGTCACCGCCGGCTACGGCGACGCCGACCTCGTCGTGAGCGACGGCGAGGTCGACGACGCGACGCTCGCCACGCTCGAGGCGGTGCCGGGCGTGCGTGCCGTGCACGGGTACTCGCAGGTCGGCACCGAGCTCACCGGCCCGCGGGGCCAGACCTACGCGGGGATCAGCACGGTGGCCACCGACCCCGCGCTGCGGTCCGGGGCGCTCGTCGAGGGGACGCTCCCGCGGACCGCCGGCGAGATCGCGCTCACCGAGGAGAGCGCGCAGGTCGTCGGCGCCGGCCCCGGGACGACCGTGCAGGTCTCGATCGAGTTCTGGACCATCGGGGACGACGGCACCGAGACGACCAGGGTCAGGGTCGACGACCTCACGGTCGTCGGCATCCTGGACCTGCCCAGCGCGACGTTCGCCACCGCCGAGTCGGGCGTCGTGGTCGAGAGCCTCGGACGCCAGTGGAACGCGTTCACGCTGGGCCAGGGGCAACCGCAGCGGTACTGGCACGCCACGGCGGCGCTGGCCGACGGCGCGTCGCCCGCCGACGCGCAGGCCACGGCGACGGCGGCCCTGGGCGGCGACGTCGTCGTGCGGACCATGGAGGAGATGGGCCGCGCGATCACGGCGCAGGTGACCGGGCAGGCGGACCAGTTCACCGCCGTCGTCCTCGGCTTCGCCGGCGTCTCCCTGCTCGTCGCCGCGCTCGTCATCTCCAACACCTTCCAGGTGCTCGTCGCCCAGCGCACCCGCACGCTGGCCCTGCTGCGCTGCGTGGGCGCCGACCGGTCCCAGCTGCGCCGCTCGGTCGTCGTCGAGGCGCTCGTGGTGGGCTCCGCGTCCTCGCTCGTCGGCCTCGCGGTCGGGATCCTCGTGGTGCAGGTCGCGCTCGCGCTCCTGGGCGGCAGCGTCGGCGACGTCCCGCTGCCCGCGCGCATCACGCTCACGCCGGCCACCGTGCTCCTGCCCCTCGGCATCGGCACGCTCGTCACCGTCGCCGCGGCCCTGGCGCCGGCGGTCGCGGCGACGCGCGTCGCTCCCCTGGCCGCCCTGCGACCCGCCGGGACGCCGACGCTCGCCGAGCGGTCGAGCCGCCTGCGGCTCTGGGCCGCCGGGCTCCTCACCGTGGGCGGGGCCGGGGCGCTCGTGCTGGGCCCGGTGGTCGCCGTCCTGGCCGACCTCGTCGTCGGGCTCGCCCTGGGCCTGGTCGGCGGCACGCTGTCCTTCGTCGGCGTCGTCCTTGGAGCCGTGTTCTGGGTCCCCCGCCTGGTCGGGTCAGCGGGGCGCGTGCTGGCCCGCTCCGGTGGCCCGGCGGCACGCCTCGCCGCGGCCAACAGCGTCCGCAACCCCCGTCGCACCGCGGCGACGAGCAGCGCGCTGCTCATCGGCGTGACGCTGGTCGGGATGATGGCGACCGGAGCCGCCACGTCGCGCACCAGCCTCACGAGCACGCTCGAGGGGAAGTACCCCGTCGACGTCGCGGTGGGCACCCTGGCCAACGCGGAGCCGTTGCCCACGGGACTGGCGGACCAGCTGCGCGCGGTCGACGGCGTCGCCGACGTCACGGAGCTGACCGGGGCCCTGGTGGACGTCGTCGACGGCCTCGACCGCCTGCCCGAGTCGGAGCGCGCCATGGCCGGCTCGTTCACCGAGGTGCGCGCGGTCGACCCCGCCGCGGCGGCGCGGGTGCTGCTGGCGCCCGACGCCCTCGAGGGCCTGGACGACTCCCACGTCGTGGTTCCCACGCACCTGACGATGTGGACGCAGATCGAGACCGGGGACGAGGTGACGCTGTCCGCCGCCCGCCCGACCGAGCAGGTGACCTCGCCGACGCAGGGCCCGGCGGCGCCACCCGTCACCGTCGCGGTGCCGTCCGACGAGGCACCGCAGGACGGCGGCGCCCGGGTCACCCTCACGGCCGTGGTCACCGACCTGGCCGGGTCGGCGATGATCGTCACGCCCGCCGCGCTCGAGCAGATCAGCCCCGACGCGCCCGTGACGCGGACCTGGCTGCGGCTCGGCGCGGGCGAGGACGCGGCCGACGTCGTCTCCCGGGTCACGGCGGTCGCGAGCGAGACCGGGGCGGCTCTGGACACCACCGGCGCCGCCGTCGAGCGGGCCTTCTACCAGCAGGTCGTGGACACCCTGCTCGCGGTGGTGGTCGCGCTGCTCGGCGTCGCGGTCGTCATCGCGGTCGTCGGGGTGGCCAACACCCTCTCGCTGTCGGTCCTGGAGCGACGCCGCGAGTCGGCGACCCTGCGGGCCATCGGCCTGTCCCGGGCCCAGCTGCGCCTGACCCTGGCGGTGGAGGGGATGCTCATCGCGGGGGTCGGCGCCGCGGTCGGCGTGCTCCTCGGCACGCTGTACGGATGGGCCGGCGCGGCGACCCTGCTCAGCACGGTCGGCCCCGTCGACTTCGTCGTGCCGTGGCGCGACCTCGGCCTCGTGCTGCTCGTCGCGGTGCTCGCGGGTCTCCTGGCCTCGGTGCTGCCCGGGCGCAGCGCCGCCAGGACGTCCCCGGTCGCCGCGCTCACCGTGGAGTAGGTGCCGCGCGGGCCTGGGGACGACGCCGTCGTCCCCAGGCCC
>NZ_JACEXH010000089.1:0-13705 GCF_014525465.1 Actinotalea sp. JY-7885
CGGCGCCGGACTCGTGGCGGTGGCCGCGAGCGCCGGCGTGGCGTCGCTCGGCGCGCTGATCGCGCCCGGGCCCTGGCGCCCGGTCGCGACGGTGGTCGCCGTGCTGGTCGCCGCGGCCGTCGCCGGGGTCCGGCACGTGAGCAGGTCCCGCGTGACGCCGTCGGTCTGTGGCCTGGTCGCGGGGCTCGTCGTGCTCGTGTCCCTGTACGGCGGCGCGTCGAGCACGCCGGGGCTGCCGCTCCCGACCCCGGCGACGTTCGACCGGCTGCTGCGCCTCGCGGCTGCGGGCGCGGACGCCGTCGTGGACGGCCGGATCCCCGTCGCCCCCTCGCGCGGGCTCGAGCTGCTCGTCGTGGCGGGCACGGTCGCGGTCGTGCTCGTCACGGACGCGCTCGCGCTGGCGCTCGGGCGCGCCGGGCTCGCCGGCCTGCCGCTGCTCGGCCTGTGGGTGCCCGTCCTGGCCTTCGAGCGCGACCCCGGGGTGGTCGCGATGGTCGTCGGCGGTGCGGCGTACCTCCTCCTGCTCACCCTCACCCGCGCCCCGGCACCGCGGGCGACGGGAGGGCGCGACGCCGCTCCCGCGCTCGGCGTCGCCGTCGTCGTGGGCGTGCTGGCGGTCGCCGTCGGACCGGCCGTCGCGGCGCTTCCCGGCTACGGGTCGATGCGCCTGCCCGGCTCGTGGGGCGGGGCGGGCGTCGACGGGCCCCTGCGCCTGTCGACCGACCTGGACATGCGCTCGAGCCTGGGGGCGCGGTCGGACCGCCCGGTGCTGACCTACACCACGGACGCGGAGCGCGTCGGACCGCTGCGGATGTACACGATGGTCGAGTTCGACGGTCGGGAGTGGCAGCGCACCCCGGCCGAGGAGCTCACCGCCGCCGACGGCGTGCTGTGGCCGGTCGACCTGCCCGCCGCCCCGGACGAGGCGCTCGAGCGCCTCAGCGTCCGGGTGGGCGACCTCCAGCAGGACCGCCTCCCCGTACCGACGGAGCCCCGCGCGCTCGAGCTCGCCGGCTCCTGGTACTACGACGCGGCGCGGGACGAGGTGGTGGCCGGAGGAGGCCGCTCGACGCAGGGCCTGTCCTACGAGGTCACCATCGCCGCCCGCGACCTGTCCGCGGAGACGCTGCGTGCCGACACGGTGGGCGTCGTCGCACCGGACGACCCGACGCGCACGCTCCCCGACTCGCCCCACGCCGACCAGATCCGCGCCCTCGCGCAGGAGGTGACCGCTCAGGAGGACACCGCCTACGACCAGGCGCTCGCCCTGCAGTCGTTCTTCCGCGACGGCCGCAGCTTCCGGTACGACACGCGGGTCCCGCCGCCGGAGACCGAGGACGCAGTCTGGGACTTCCTCACGCAGAGGTCCGGCTACTGCGTGCAGTTCGCGACCGGCATGACGGTCATGGCGCGGACCCTCGGGATCCCCGCCCGCCTCGCCGTCGGGTTCCTCCCGGGCACGGCCAGCCGTGACGTCGTCGGGGAGTTCGTCGTGTCCGGCCGGCAGGCCCACGCCTGGCCGGAGCTCTACTTCGCCGACGCCGGCTGGGTGCGCTTCGAGCCGACCCCCGCCGTCCAGACCGGCGCCCCGCCGTCCTACGCCGACCCCTTCGCGGGGCTGCCGATCACGCCCGAGGAGGCGGAGCCGTCGGCGTCGGCGTCCGCGCCCGCCGCCGCTCCCGTCGCGCCGGGGCAGGAGGACCCGGGCACGGACGGGCAGGTCGGCATCGGCACGGCGAGCGTCCCGACCTGGCTCGTGGTGGGCGCGAGCGTGACGCTCGGACTGGCGCTCGCGCTCGGCGCCCTCGCCTGGCGCACCCGCCGCCGGCGGCGCGGCCCTCGGCTGCCCACCGAGCCGGAGGGCTGGTGGGCGCTGCTGCGCGCCCGGCTCACGAAGGCGGGGATCTCCTGGAGCGACTCGGCGACGCCCCGCCAGGTGGCGGCCCGTCTGCGCGACGACCTGCCGGACCAGGACCCGGCGGCACACGCGCAGGCGCTCGAGGCGGCCGACCGCCTCGTGGACGTCGTCGAACGCAGCCGCTACGCCCCCGGACCCGTGGAGTGGGACGTCGACGCGCTCCAGGGATGGGTCGAGGCGGTGCTGCGGCCCGTCGAGGCCGGGTCCGACCAGGCCGAGCCGAGACGTCGGCAGCCGACGGCGACCCGCTGAGCGGGCGGGCCGACGGCGGTCAGCGCCCTCGCTCGTCGCGACGGCGGTCCCAGCGCTCCTCGAACCGCGCGACCAGGCCGCGGTTCGCGGGCCGCGCCTTCGCGCGCGGTCGCACCGACCCGTCCTGCGAGACGACACCCGCCGGTCCGCGGCGCCGCGGCGGCGAGAACGCGAGCACGACCGAGACGAACATGGCGATGAAGCCGAGGACACCCACGAGCGGCTGGCTCGTCGCCGCGCCGATCACCAGAACAGTGAGGCCGGCGATGGCGCCGGCTCCGGTGAGCAGCCATCGCTTCACGGTCCGCGCCCCGCCACCCTGGAAGGTGTTCACGAGCTTCGGGTCGTCAGACGTGAGCTGCCGCTCCATCTGCTCCAGTACGCGCTGCTCGTACTCGGACAGAGGCATCGCTACCTCCGTGGTGCCGGTGGGACTGGGACAGCCTCAGGATAGGTCCTCCCCGGCTGGGGCGGTAGTTGAGCCCCGTCCCCGCGCCACCGTGAGCGCCGCGGCACCCAGCGCACCCGCGCCGAACCGCTGGCGGACGTCATCCATGGCCTGCTCGGCGCGCCGCCGCGCGTCGGACGCGTCGTCGACGGCTTCCTCCAGCGTGAGCTGTCGCGCGGTGGCCTCGCCGAGGCCCTCGGCGCGCACGCCGAGCAGCCGGACGCGGCGGGCGCCGAGGTCGACGCCGCCGAGCAGGTCCCTGGCCGCGGCGTACAGGTCGCGGCCCACGTCGGTCGGGGTGCCGAGGGTGCGCGAGCGGGTCAGGGTCGTGAAGTCCTCGGTGCGCACCTTGAGGGAGACGGTCCGGGCGACGTACCCCCGGGCGCGGAGCTGGCTCGCGCAGCGGTCCGCGAGCCGAAGGAGGTGGCCCTCGAGCACGTCCACGGCCGCGGTGTCCTGCTCGAACGTCGTCTCGGCGCCGATGCTCTTCTCCTGGCGCTCCGTCACGACGGGCCGGGGGTCACGGCCCCACGCGAGGTCGTGCAGGTGGGCACCGGTCGCCCTGCCGACGGCGCGCTGCACCACCGCGACGTCGGCGTCGGCGAGCTGCGCGACCGTCGTGATGCCCCACCGCGCGAGGGCGTCCCGCGTCCGCTCCCCCACGCCCCACAGGGCACCGACGGGCAGCGAGCGCAGCAGCTCGACGGTGGCGTCCCGCGGCACGAGCAGCACGCCGTCCGGCTTGGCGAAGCCGGACGCCAGCTTCGCCACGAACTTGGTGCTCGCGATCCCCACCGAGCACGGGAGACCGAGCTGCTCACGGACGTGCCCGCGGATCAGCGCGGCGATGCTCGTGGGTGGTCCCAACCGGCGTCGCGCCCCCGAGACATCGAGGAACGCCTCGTCGACGCTCACCTGCTCGACGACGTCGGTGACGTCCCGCAGGATCGCCATCACGGCCGTCGAGGCCCGCAGGTAGGCGGCTCGGTCGGGCGGCAGCACGACGGCCTGCGGGCACAGCCGCCGCGCGCGGGCCATCGGCATCGCCGAGTGCACGCCGTAGGCGCGCGCCTCGTAGGTCGCCGCGAGCACGACCGACCGCGTGTCCCCACCGACGATGACGGGGCGGCCACGCAACTCCGGGCGGCGCAGCAGCTCCACCGAGGCGAAGAAGGCGTCCATGTCGACGTGCAGGATCGAGCAGCCGTCCTCGTCGGTCCCCCAGCTGCGCTTCACCCCCGCCGGCGGCGGCGTGCGACTCATCCGCTCGTCCTGCCCATGCCCCGATCCTCTCAGGACGCGTGCAGCACCAGCCGCCCCTGCGACGCCGCGTCGGCGCCGAGCGTCCGCCGCACCGCGTCCTGGAAGTCCTCGGCGGCGGCCACGGTCCGCTCCGCCTGCTCCGCGCCGACCTCGTGCTCGCGGCCGGACTCGAGCGCGGCCCGCACCGGCGCCCCGCCGGCGAAGAAGGTGGTCCAGGGCGACAAGTCCGGGGCGACCGCGGCGACCATGTCCCAGACCGTGCGCGGGACCGGCCGACGCCGGGGCCGCCCGGTGACCTCGAGCAGCGCCGCCCCCGCGCGCAGCGCGGCGAGGTGGGCGTGCAGGAAGCGCTCCTCCTCCGAGCCGGCGAGCTGCGCGGCCGTCAGCTCCGCGTCGCTCCGCGCCAGGAGCTCCACGGCGGACGGCGGCACGGGGCGCTCCGTACCCTGCGCCCCCTCGACCGCGCGCAGGACGCGGGGTCCGCCGTCGCCGGCGCCGACCCGCAGGCGCCGCGTCGCGGCTCCCGCCGTGCTCGTCGTCGTCGTCATCGCTCCACCTCCTCAGCCATCATCGAACACCTGTTCGAGCCACGTCAAGGGCTAGCGTGTGCCGGTGCCCGATCGTCGCCAGTCCCGAGGTCGCCGCCCGGCGACCCCGCCGGCCGCGCCGGAGCTCCCGGACGGCCCCGTGCCGATCGCGACCGGGACCGCGGAGGTCACCAGGTCACCGGACGACCCCCGCGCCGTGACGCTGTTCGTCAACGGCGTGCCGAGCTCCCACCTGGACCTCGACGACCCGACCTGGCTCGAGTTCGAGTACATGCAGCACATGGCCGCGATCCTCACGCACACCACCGACACGGACGCGCACGGGCGCGACGCGGGCGGCCCACCCCTGGACGCCGTGCACCTCGGCGCGGCCGGCTGCGCGCTCCCGCGCTGGCTGGAGGCGGTGCGCCCCGGCTCCCGTCAGATCGCGGTCGACGTCGACGCCGAGCTCCTGCGACTGGTGCGGACCTGGTTCGCCCTCCCGCGCTCGCCACGGCTGCGCCTGCGCGCGGGCGAGGCGCGCGCGGTGCTCGCCGCGCTGCCGACCGGCTCGGCCGACGTCGTCGTGCGCGACGTCTTCGCCCCCGACGTCACGCCGGCGCACCTGCGCACCGTCGAGTTCCTGCAGGAGGTGTGCCGCGTGCTCCGCCCGGGTGGCCTCTACCTGGCGAACTGCGCCGACCGCCCGCCGCTGACCACCGCGCGCGCCGAGGTCGCGACGGCGCGCGCCGTCCTCGACGACGTGCTGCTCGTGGCGGAGCCCGGCCAGCTGCGCGGACGCCGCTACGGCAACCTCGTGATCGCCGGACGCGCGCCCGGCGGGCCCACGCGACCCGTGCCGCCCGCGCTCGCGCGGCACCTGCGGACGCTGCCGGTGCCCGCCGCGCTCGTCACGGGCGACGAGCTGGCCGCCTTCGCCGGCTCCTCGCCGCAGCTCCGCGACGAGGCTCCCGAGGTCACGCCCGGAGACGACGACGGCCGCGCCCCCTGAGGGGACGCGGCCGCCGTGCGAGGTCCGTCAGAGCGGGCGGACGTTCTCGGCCTGGGGGCCCTTGGGACCCTGCGTGATCTCGAACTCGACCCGCTGGGCCTCCTCGAGCGTGCGGTACCCCTGCGTCTCGATAGCGGAGTAGTGGACGAAGACGTCGGCGCCGCCGCCGTCCTGGGCGATGAAGCCGTAGCCCTTCTCGCCGTTGAACCACTTCACAGATCCCTGCGCCATGCTGTGCCTGTCCTTCTGTCCAACCGGGGGACGCTGATGACCCGACCTTGTGCCCGGTCCTCGTGCCGCAGTGCTAGTCCCACGTCCTGGCGGTGCCGGACAGGTCAGCCCTCGCAACGCGGAAAGCATCGCACGCGGCTCCCGCGTGCGCCATAGTCAAATGCGGTCCATCTGGGTGCTTCAGGGCGTCCCGTCGGCCGCCCGCGCGCCGCGCCGCCGCGCGAGCACCGCACGCACCGGGGGCACGACGACGCCCCGGGAGGCCATCTCACGCCGCGTCGCCCGCCGGCTCAGGAGGAGACCGGCCAGGCACCCCAGCCAGGGCAGGAGCATGACGGCGAACGCGGGGCGGAACGCCTCCAGCGACAGCGGCGCCGCGCCGCGCGTCGCGGCGACGTCGAGCACCACGCCGACCGCGAGGACCGAGACGACGGCGACCGCGAAGCCCCCGACGTTGACGAGGCCCGTCGCGGTCCCGAGCCGCCCGCTCGCGTTGAACGTCCGGGCGTAGTCGAAGCCGATGGCGGAGCCGGGCCCGCCGACGCCGAGGACCACGACGAGGACCACGAGCAACCACAGCGGGCTGCGTCCCGGGTGGACGAGGACGGCGACCCACGCGGCGAGGGTCGCGAAGGCGATGGTGAGCACCATCCACGACCGGCGCAGCGGGTGGCGCCCGGTGAGCGTCCCCACGACCGGACCGGACGCCACGACCGCGAGCGCGTTGAGCGTGAGCAGCCCACCGGCCTGCGCGGGGCTCAGCCCCTGCGCCACGGTGAGGAAGGGGTAGCCCCACAGCAGCACGAACACGGTGAAGCTGAACTGGCTCAGCGCGTGCGACCAGAACCCGAGCCAGGTGCCGGGTACGCGCGCCACCTCGCGCACCGGCGACAGGAGCCCGCCGCCGCTGCGCACGACGGTCCCGGGCGGACCGTCCCGCACCACGCCGAACGCGAGCGCCGACGCCATCGCGCCCACCGCGGCGAGCCCGACGAACGCCGTCTGCCAGCCGGCGAGGTGCAGGACGGCCACGAGCGGCACGGCCGCGGCCACCTGCCCGGACTGCCCCACGATGCCTGTGAGCTGGGTCAGGAGCGGGACCCGACGGGCCGGGAACCAGGCGGCCACCAGCCGGACGACGGAGATGAACGTCGCCGCGTCGCCCGCCCCGATGAGCACGCGCGCCACGTAGGCCGCCGGGAGGTCCTCCACGACACCCAGCAGCAGCTGGCCCGTCGCCATGAGCACGGCGCCGGAGCCGATCATCACGCGCGGCCCGAAGCGGTCGAGGAGCACCCCGGCCGGGACCTGCAGCGCGGCGTAGACGCCCAGCTGGACGACGACGAAGGTCGACAGCACCGCGGCGCCGACGCCGAAGCGCTCGGTGGCCTCGACGCTCGCCACGCCCAGCGAGCCCCGGTGCAGCACGCCGATCGCGTACGCCACGAACGCCGCCACGAGGACCAGGCTCGCGCGCCTGTGCGTCCCGCGACCGCCGGTCGCGGGACCTGTCGCCACCGTCATCTCTGCGTGCCCACCGTCACTTCGGCGAGCCGTCCCCGCCCTGCTGCTGCGCCAGGAAGCGCTCGAACTCCTCGCCGAGCTCGTCGGCCGTCGGGATGTCCGCCTGGTCGGCGAGCAGGTTCGTCCGGCCGATCGCCCGGGTGAAGGAGTCGTACTGCTCCTCCAGCGCCCGCACGACGGCGGCGATCTCCTCGGAGCCCGCGACCTGGCGCTCGATCTCCTCGGTCGCCTCGCGGGCGGCCGGCTCGAGCGCGGACGGGTCCAGGTCCAGCCCGGTCGCGCGCTCGACCTGCTGGAGCGCCACGAGCGACGCCTGCGGGTAGGACGACTGCGCGAGGTAGTGCGGCACGTGGACCGCGAACCCCATCGCGTCGTGGCCCCAGCGCCCGAGGCGGTACTCGAGCAGGGAGCTGGCGCTGGCCGGCACCTGCACCCGCCCGAAGAACGACTCGTGGTCGGCGACGAGCTCGGGGCGGTTGGCGTGCGCGGTGACGCCCAGCGGGCGGGTGTGCGGCACCCCCATCGGCACGCCGTGCACGCCGACGGACAGCGGCACCCGGAAGCGCTCGACGATCTGCCGCACGGCGGCGACGTACCGCTCCCACTGCACGTCCGGCTCGGTGCCGTGGAGCAGCAGAAAGGGGACGTGCTCGCCATCGCGCACGACGTCGACCGCGAGGTAGGGCTCCTCGTACTCGGACCACGTGTTCGCGTCGAACACCATCGTCGGCCGCCGGGAGCGGTAGTCCAGCAGCGCGTCGACGTCGAAGGTCACGAGGCGCTCGGACTCGAACCGGTCCGCGAGGTGCCGCGCGGCGACCTGGCCGGCGCTGCCGGCGTCGACGAAGCCGCGGACGATGTGCAGCAGGACGGGGCCCTGCCCGGCCTCCGCGCGCAGCGTCAGGTCGCGCGCGACGTCCTCGTCGATCGTGTAGATCTCGCTCGGTTCACGCATCACGTCCTCCGTCCTCCTCGCTCCTGTGGGCGCAACGCCGCCCGCCCGCCCCGCATTCCGCCGGCGACACGCCGACGGCGGGGCCTCAGCGCGAGGGGAGCCGGACCACCGAGACGAAGAAGTCGTCGATCTGGCGGACGACGTCGATGAAGCGATCGAAGTCGACCGGCTTGGTGACGTAGGCGTTGGCGTGCAGCGAGTAGCTGCGCAGCACGTCCTCCTCGGCCTCCGACGTCGTCAGCACGACGACGGGGATCCGGCGCAGCTGGTCGTCGGACTTCATCGCCGCCAGGACCTCGCGGCCGTCCATGCGGGGCAGGTTGAGGTCCAGGAGGATCAGGTCCGGCGTCGGCGCGTCGGCGTGCTCGCCCTCCTTGCGCAGGAAGGCCAGCGCGCTGACGCCGTCGCTCACGACGGCGAGGCGGTTGGCGACCTTGTTCTCGGCGAACGCCTCGCGCGTCATGAGGACGTCGCCCGGGTCGTCCTCCACGAGCAGCACGTCGATCGGCTTGGGATCGGTCATCGAGCAGCGTCCTCCCCGCCGGTACCGGCGTCCTCGTGGGCCACGTCCACCTCGGCAGCCCGCGCCGAGCCTACGGGATCCGCGCGGTCGGCACCGTCGGCCTGGGCACCGTCGGGCTCGACGCCGTCGGCGCCCCGCACGGGCAGCGTCCAGCGGATCGTGGTGCCGCCGTCGGCGGGCTCGGGGTCGATCCAGATCTGGCCGCCGTGGTACTCCACGATCTTCTTGCACAGGGCCAGCCCGATGCCCGTGCCCTCGTAGACGTCCTTGGCGTGCAGCCGCTGGAAGATCACGAAGACCCGGTCGGCGTACTGCGGGTCGATGCCGATGCCGTTGTCGTGGCAGGCGAGCTCCCACACGTCGCCCGCGCGGCGCCCCTCCAGGCGCACGCGCGGCGCCCGCTCGGGGTGCCGGAACTTCAGGGCGTTGCCGACGAGGTTCGCCACCAGCTGCGTGAGCAGGGGCTCCTCCCCGCGCACGACCGGCAGGTCCTGGGTCAGCACCTCGCCGCCCGACTCGGCGATCTGCTCGTCGAGGTCCCCGACCACCCGACGGACCACCGCGTCCAGGTCCACGTCCGACAGCTCGCCGCCGATCCGCCCGACGCGGGAGAAGCCGAGCAGGTCGTTGATGAGACGCTGCATGCGCTTGGCGCCGTCGACCGCGAAGGCGATGTACTGGTCGGCGCGCTCGTCGAGCTGCCCCTCGTACCGCTTGGCGAGCAGCTGCGTGAAGCTGGCGACCTTGCGCAGCGGCTCCTGCAGGTCGTGCGAGGCGACGTACGCGAACTGCTCGAGGTCGCGGTTGGACCGCCGCAGGTCCTCCGCCTGCTCCACGAGCTGGGCGTGGGACTCCTCGAGCGCCGCGCGCGACGCGTGCGCCTCCGCCAGGAGGTCCACCAGGCGCAGCCGCATCTGCTCGACGTCGCGTCCGACCTGGCCCACCTCGCCCGGGCCGGTCACGGCCACGGGGTGCGCGACGTCGCCGTCCGCCACGACGCGGGCGTCCTGCGCCAGCTGGGCCAACGGGGTGGTCACCCAGCGCCGCAGGTACACCCACAGCAGGGCCCCCACGGCGACCGCGCCCAGGGCGAAGACGAGGAGCACGGCGCGCAGCACGCGGTTCCAGGCGTTGAGCTCGTCGACGGCGGCCGCACGCTCGAGCTTCACGGCGTCGAGGTACTCCTCCATCGGTGTGCGCACGTCCTCGAACAGCAGGCGGCCGCGCTCGATGTCCCCGGGGGCCACCGCGGCGGGCCCGTCGGCCTCGACGGCCGCGATGGTGGGGTCGGCGAAGTCGTCCGACCACGCCCGGAGCGCCGAGGCGACGTCGGCCCGCAGGTCGAGGACCGCGTGGTCCACGCCGAGGTCCTCGACGAGCGCCTGCTCCGTCGCGGTGCCGGTGAGGAAGTCCGCCACGCCGGCCGTGAGCCGCGAGTAGGGCTCCAGGGTCACGGGGTCGCCGGTGAGCGCGTACCCGCGCACCGCCGTCTCGGCGTCGACGAACATCGTGTAGGCGGAGTCCGCCTCGGTGACCGCGTCGAAGTACAGCCCGGTCACGGCCTCCAGCCGCTCGGTGAACGCCACGAGCGCCCAGAGGGCGGCGCCGGTCAGCAGCGCGAGCGCCACCCCCACCGCCGTGCTCGCGACCGCCAGGCGCCGGGTCAGCGAGGTCGCACTGCCGGGCCGGACCCGAGAGCTCACCGACCGCCCCAGCCGAGCAGCACCAGCGCCGTGTCGTCGACCAGGTTGCCGCCGTGGCGCGCGGTCACGGCCTCGAGGATCGCGTCCACGAGCGAGGGCCCGGCCGGGTCCTGGCCCGGCTCGGACTCGGTCGCGAGCTGCTGCTCCATGACGCGCTGCAGGCCGTCCTCGCCGAGGCGGGTGAGGCCGTCGTCGACGGTCGTCTCGAGCACGCCGTCGGTGAACATGATCACGCGCCACGACTCCCCCAGCTCGACGCGCTGGGGCTTCCAGCCGCCGAGGACGGGGATGCCGAGGGCCCGCCCCCGCTGGTCGGACGGCAGGGCCGTGGTGGGCACGCCCAGCAGGAACGGCGTGGGGTGACCGCACAGGTACAGGTCGAGGGAGCGGCGGTCGGGCGCGACGACCACCTGCACGAGGGTCGCGAAGATCTCCGGCCGACCGCGCTCCGCCGTGAGGATCTGCTCGACCACGTCGAGGACCTTCGCGGGCGAGAGCCCGGCGAGCACCGACGTGCGCCAGGCCGTGCGGAGCGTGGCGCCCAGCGCCGCCTCGTCGGGGCCGTGCCCCGCGACGTCGCCCACGACCGCGGCGACCGAGCCGTCGTCGCGCTCGACCACGTCGTAGAAGTCGCCGCCCAGGAGGCCGTCGCGCCCCGCCCGGTAGCCCACGAGGACCTCGAGGGCGCCGTCGCCGACGAGCGGGGTGGGCAGCAGCGCCCGCTCGAGGCGGGTCGTCTCGTAGTCGCGCACCTGGGCGCGGTACAGCTCGCGCTCCTGGCGCTCGGCGCGGCGGCGCTGGATGGCGTAGCGCACGGACCGCGCGAGCAGCTCGGGGTCCACCTCGCCCTTGACGAGGTAGTCCTGCGCGCCGGCGGCCACGGCCCGCAGGCCCTGGCCCGTGTCGGAGAGCCCGGTGAGCACGACGACCGCCGGCACCGTCCCGGCGTCGAGGACGCGCTCGAGCGCGCTGATGCCCACGGCGTCCGGCAGCCCGAGGTCGAGCAGCACGCAGTCGACGTCGAGCTTGGTCAGCGCCTCGTCCACCGTGCGCGCACGGATCAGGTCGACGGGCTGGTCCGTGTCGGCGAACAGCTCCCCGACCAGGAGGGCGTCCGCGTCGTCGTCCTCGACGAGCAGCACCGTGATGGGCCGCGGGTTGAGCTCGTGGTAGGGCACGGGCGACCTTTCGCGTTCGGCCGACGGGGACGCAGAGTGCAGCACCGGCTGATCCTAGAGGTCCGCGCGTGGCGCACGGTCCCGGACGCGGCCACGAGGGCGGATAATGGACGGCCGCGTCCGGCGAGCGTCGATCCCAGGGGGCCCCGTGAGTTCCAGGCAGGACCAGCTGCGCCAGGAGCAGGCCGCCGTCGACGTGCGGTACGCGCGCCTCGACGCCCTGCGCGCGCAGGCCCGGGCCCGGCTCACCCGCGTGCGTCGGGTCGGACCCTCGGGGTCCCCGCAGAACCGTTCCGAGCGCGACGCCTTCGCGACGCTCTACGAGGACCGGCTGGCCCAGCTCGAGGCCGTCGAGCAGCGCCTGTGCTTCGGCCGGCTCGACCTGACGGACGGCGCGGTGCGGTACATCGGTCGGATCGGGCTGACCGACGAGGAGCACACGTCCCTGCTGACGGACTGGCGCGCCCCGGCGGCGCAGGCCTTCTACCGCGCCACGGCGGCGCAGCCCGACGACGTCGTCCGGCGCCGGCACCTCGTCACGCGCGGGCGCGCCGTGACGGGCCTGGAGGACGAGGTCCTCGACCTCGACGCGCTGGTGCGGCTGGCCGGGGCGACCGACGACGACGGCAGCGAGGGCCGGGCGGCGGCGCAGGGCGTCCTGCAGGGCCTGTCCGGCGAGGGTGCCCTCCTCGCGGCGCTGACGAGCGGCCGCACCGGGCGGATGGGTGACATCGTCGCGACCATCCAGGCGGAGCAGGACGCGATCATCCGCTCCGAGCTCGCGGGCGCCCTCGTCGTCCAGGGAGGCCCCGGGACCGGGAAGACCGCCGTCGCCCTGCACCGCGCGGCCTTCCTGCTCTACGCGCACCGGCGCACCCTCGAGCGCTCCGGCGTGCTGGTCGTGGGCCCGAGCCACACCTTCCTGCGGTACATCGACCAGGTGCTCCCGTCGCTGGGCGAGACCGGCGTGGTCACGACCACCGTCGCCGACCTCCTGCCCGGCGTGCGTGCCCAGGCCACCGAGCCCGACGACGTCGCGGAGATCAAGGGGCGGGCGGTCATGGCGCGGGTGCTGGCGCGCGCCGTGCGGCAGCGTCAGCGCGTGCCGGCGGAGCCGGTCACGGTGCGGGTCGACGGCCACGACGTGACCATCACGCCGGCCGACGTCGCCGACGCCATCGCGCGCGCCCGGCGCACCGGCAAGCCGCACAACCTCGCGCGCGTCGGGTTCGTCCGCGACATGCTCTCGCGCCTGGCGCAGCAGTACGTCACGCAGCTGGGCCAGGCGGTGCCGGCCGAGGACCGCGCCGAGATCGTCGAGGAGCTGCGCACGACGCGCGAGGTCAGGATCGCGCTCAACCTGGCGTGGATGCCGCTCACCCCCCAGAAGCTCCTGGGCGACCTCCTGACCAAGCCCGCGCGGCTGGACGCCGCGGCCCGCGAGCTGTCCCGGGCCGACCGGGCCCGCCTGCTGCGCGACCCCGAGCACGGGTGGACCGCGGCCGACGTCCCGCTCCTGGACGAGGTCGCCGAGATGCTGGGCGAGGACGACCAGGCCGCCCGCGCCCAGGCCGCGCAGGACGCGCGGGCCCGCCAGCAGGACCTCGACTACGCCCGCCAGGTGCTCTCGTCCTCGGGCGCCGGGCGCGGGCTGGTCAGCGCCGAGCTGCTCGCCGACCGGTTCAGCGAGGGCGGTCCGCTGCTCACGACCGCCGAGCGGGCCGCGGGTGACCGGACCTGGACGTACGGGCACGTCGTCGTGGACGAGGCGCAGGAGCTGTCGGCGATGGCCTGGCGCATGCTGCTGCGGCGCTGCCCCACCCGCTCGATGACGATCGTCGGCGACGTCGCCCAGACGGCGTCCCCCGCCGGCGCCCGCGCCTGGGCCGCGATGCTGGACCCGGTGCTGCGCGGGTCGTGGCGACTCGCCGAGCTCACCGTGAACTACCGCACCCCGGCCCTGGTCGCGAGCACGGCCCAGCGCGTGGCACGCGCGGCCGGTCTGCCCGTCAGCCCTCTGACGTCCGCGCGCGAGGTGCCCGACGCGCTCGAGCTGCACCGGGTCGAGGTCGCCGGGCTGCCCGACGCCGTCGCGGCGGCCGCCCGGGACGGGTTGCGGCTGGTGGGCGCCCTCGGCGCCGACCCGGCCGACGGTGCCGACGGTGCCGACG
>NZ_JACEXH010000090.1:0-13426 GCF_014525465.1 Actinotalea sp. JY-7885
CCGCGCTCGCCTGACGGCGGGTGCGGGGCGCCCGCACGTCCCGCTCTGCCACGATGACCGCATGGCCGCGTCGTCCACCGCTCGCGAGGCCGGCTGATGGGCCGCCACGCCTCGGCGCCGGCCCGCCACGACGGGACCGGCCCCGAGCCCGCTCCGAGCCGCCGCCTCCTGCACCGCCTCGCCCTCACCGTGGTGGTCGCCGCGACGACCACGCTCGTGCTGGCGTGGGGCGGCACCCCGTGGCTCCGCGCCCTCCTGCTCGGCGCCGGCGCCGGCGTCGTCGTCGCGGTCGGCGCGCTGCTGGCGGCCTCGATCCCCGCACCGGCGCCCGGCCCCGAGCCCCGCCGGGACGACGACGAGCCCGTACAGTGACGCGCGTGAGTCCTGCCGCACCGAACGACCGCATCGTCTGGATCGACTGCGAGATGACGGGCCTCGACCTGCAGCGCGACGCGCTCGTCGAGGTCGCCGCCGTCGTGACCGACTCCGAGCTCAACGTGCTCGGCGAGGGGGTCGACGTCGTCATCGCGCCGCCCGCCGAGGCGCTCGAGCAGATGGAGCCCTTCGTGCGCCAGATGCACACGACCTCGGCACTGCTCGAGGCCCTGCCCGGCGGCGTGACGATCGCCGAGGCGCAGGAGCAGGTCCTGGCCTACCTGCGCCAGTGGGTCCCCGAGCCCGGCAAGGCACCGCTCGCGGGCAACTCCGTCGGCACGGACAAGGCCTTCCTCGACCGGGACATGCCGGAGCTGGTCGGCCACCTGCACTACCGGATCATCGACGTCTCCTCGATCAAGGAGCTTGCGCGGCGCTGGTACCCGCGCATCTACTTCGCCTCGCCCGAGAAGAACGGCGGGCACCGCGCCCTGGCGGACATCCTCGAGAGCATCGACGAGCTGCGGTACTACCGGGCCGCGATGCTCGTGCCGCAGCCCGGCCCCGACTCCGCGACCGCGAAGCAGATCGCGGCCGAGATCTCCGCCACCAGCGTTCGTCAGGGCCACGACGCCCGCTGAGCCGGACGGCCGCACGCTCAGCGGTCGACGAGGTGCGGCAGGCCGTTCATCAGGGCGACCGTCGCCGTGGCGACGTACGCCAGCGCGCCGCAGAAGTACCCGGCGGCCCGGATCTTCTCGTTGAGCGGCGGACGGGTGAGCTCGCTCGCCCCGCGCAGGAACATGCCACCGGCTCCCAGGAGCACGACCATGGCGATACCGACGACCAGGCGCACCCGGTCGTCCGCGATGAGCCGTTGGACGCCCGCGATGACGACGGCCAGAACCGCCGCGACCAGCGCGAAGTACACGACCCTGCCCATGACCCGCTCGACGAACCGGAGCCAGGCGGGCGTGGGCACGCGCTCGGCGGCGCGCGCGGCGGCTTCCTCCGCGCGCTCGACGACATCCTCCGCGCGCTCGACCGCGCCCTCGATGCGCCCGACGACGCCCTCGGCGCGCTCACGCGCCGGCTCGGCACTGCGGGCCCGCGGAGTCTCGTCCGGCATGGTCCGACGCTAAACCCGCCACGCGCCAACCACGAGTGGTCACCGGACCGCCCACGGGGCGGCGGTGAGATGGGGTGGCTAACGGGACTTGAACCCGCGACCCCCTGGACCACAACCAGGTGCTCTACCGACTGAGCTATAGCCACCACGACCCCGGACCGCCGTAGCGGTCGGGACCGGCCGAAAGTCTATACGGTCGCGGCGGGTGCTCCGAGCGCACGCCCCAGGACCGCGTCGGCGAACCGGTCGGTCGCCCCCGCGCCGAGGCGCGTGAACAGCGACGGCTCGACCATCTCGAGCTCCATGAGCACCGGCTGACCGTCGTCCCCGCTCACGAGGTCCACGCGCGCGTAGAGGAACGGCTCGTCCGGCAGCGCGCTGCCGTCGGCGGTCAGCAGCTCCCGGGCGGTGGCGATGACCCGCTCCGCCATGGCGAGCTCGTCGGCGGACGCCTCGATGCTCGACATCCGCTCCTCCTTGTACAGGGCGGTCTCGCCGGTGTCGGGTCCGCTGAGCATCGCGCCCTTGTGGACGCTGTGGGAGTACTGCCCGTCGATGAAGATGTGCGCCCGCTCGCCCACCGTGTCGACGCTGGTGAGGTAGCGCTGGACCATCACGGTGCGGTCGGCGGCGAGCAGGCGGCGCGCGTGCCCGATCGCCAGGCCCCGGGACCCCGCGTCGATCGCGGTGTACCGGCCCGTGTCGACGGAACCGGCCGAGACGGCAGGCTTGATGACGAAGTCGCCGTTGGCGGGGAACCGCGTGTGGAGCGCGCGCGAGGACAGGTGGCGCTCCGGCTCCAGCCACATCGTCGGCACGATCGGGACGCCGGCGCGCTCCAGCTCCGCCAGGTAGTGCTTGTCGCTGTTCCAGCGCACGACGGCGGCCGGGTTGAGCAGCGTGGCCTGGGCCTCCACCCGGTCCGCCCAGGCGACGAACTCGGCGCGACGGGTCGCGTAGTCCCAGGTGGACCGGATCACGACGAGGTCGAAGCCCGACCAGTCGACCGACGCGTCGTCCCAGACCGGGGTCGCGACCTCCACACCCCGGGCCTCGAGGCCCGCGAGGAGCGGGCTCTCGTCGGCGTTGAGCGTGGGCAGCGCGGCGCAGGTGGCCAGAGCGATCTTCACGCTCTCCACTCTACGGGGCCGGGCGGGGCCGCCCGGGGGTCCCGCCGTTGCCGCGCCAGGCGTGAGAGCGCTGCCGCAGTGCCAAGCGGGCTCCGGTGCGGTTGGATTCGGTGCTAGTGGTGCTGCCGCGAGGAAGGACAGCGATGACTGCGACGCACGGAGAGGGCACAGAGCCCTCCGGGATGGCGCTGACCGAGGAGCCGGACCGTTCCGTCGTGCGCGCCTGGGGCGAGATCGACCTCTCGGTACGCCGCGGGGTCGGCGACCTGTGCCAGGCCGTCGCGGACCGCGGGCTGCCCGTCGTCGTCGACGCGCGGGACGTCACCTTCATCGACTCGACCGGCATGTCGGTCCTCGTCCGCCTCGCGCGTGACGCCGAGGTGCGCGGCTACCCCATCTCGCTCGTCGACGCGCCGTGGATGCTCCGGGAGCTGCTGGCGATCACGGGCGTCGACCAGCTCATCCCGCTCGCGGACGCACCGGGCGACGAGGAGGCGTGAGGGCGCGGACCGGGGCGCGCGCGTGACGCGCCGCGTCCCACCGTGATCCGGCCGGACACGCGAGAGGCCCCCGACCATCGGTCGGGGGCCTCTCGCGTGGTGGTGCGCCATCAGGGACTCGAACCCCGAACCCGCTGATTAAGAGTCAGCTGCTCTGCCAATTGAGCTAATGGCGCGCGGTGCACGAGGTTAGCACCGTGCCTGGGGGGACGCGAAATCGCAGGTCAGCGTCGTGAGGCACGTCACATGCCGGGCCAGGCGCACGCCTGCGCGGCGTCAGCCGGCGTCGGGCCGCGGCTCGGCGTCCGCCGCCTCCGGGACGGCGTCGGGCGAGGCGGGCGCGTCCTCCGCGTCCCACCAGGCGACCTCCGGCAGGCCCTCGTCCTCGAGGATCTCCGGGGAGGCCGGCCCGTCCGGGCTGGCGAGGTCCGCGAGCAGCGCCAGCGGCACGCCCTGCGCGAGGAGGCTCATGACCTCCTGGGAGTGCTCGGTGTCCGCGCGCTCGACGGCCTCCACGACCTCGGGCTCGGGCTCCAGACCCGTCCTGGCGTCGTCGTTGCCCACGCCGGTGTCCAGGTTCATCGCCCGACCCTCCTCTCGCTGGTGCTCAACGGACACACTGCACCACCTGCGTCGTCGCCGCGCAACGGTGCGGGCCCGAGAGCGCGCGACCGGGTGACGCGGTCACAGGTACAGGCCCGTGCCCTCACCGCTCGACTCAGGCTCCGCGACGCCGTGGATGTCGCGCTCGCGCAGCAGCAGGTACTCGACGCCGGCGAGCTCCACCTCCGACCGGTCCTCCGGGTCGAACAGCACCCGGTCGCCCCGCTGCACCTGCCGCACGTGCTCCCCCGTGGCCTCGACCCGCCCCCAGGCGAGCCGGCGCCCCACCGACGCTGTCGCCGGGATGACGATGCCCGAGGACGACAGCCGCTCCGCGGACTCCTGGTCCAGCCGCACGAGCACGCGGTCGTGGAGCATCCGCACGGGCGGACGCTCGTCGGCGCCCGGCACGGCGGGGGTGGGGCGGGCGGGTCCTGGCTGACGCGGGTCACTCACGTCGCCGACGGTACATTGGGCTGCCCACCCGAGGAGGACCATGCCCCGCCTGTCCGTCGGTGACACCGCTCCCGACTTCACCGTGCCCACCGCCGACGGCGGGAGCTTCACGCTCTCCGAGCAGCGCGGCACGCGCGTGGTCATCTTCTTCTTCCCCGCGGCGATGACGCCGGGCTGCACCACGCAGGCGTGCGACTTCCGCGACTCGCTCGGCGCCCTGCAGGCCGCCGGCTACACGGTGATCGGCATCTCGCCGGACCCGGTCCCCCGACTCGCGGCGTTCACGGAGCAGGCGGCACTGACCTACCCGCTGGGGTCCGACGCCGACCGGACGGTCCTGGACGCGTACGGCGCCTACGGCGAGCGCAAGCTCTACGGCAAGACGGTCCAGGGCGTGATCCGCACGACGGTCGTCGTCGGCCCGGACGGCACGGTGGAGCTCGCCCAGTACAACGTGCGCGCCACGGGCCACGTCGCCAAGCTCAGGCGGGACCTCGGCCTCGCCTGAGCCCTACGCTCTCCCCGAGCGCGAGTGGCGAAATCGGCAGACGCGCCAGGTTTAGGTCCTGGTGCCCACGGGCGTGCGGGTTCGACTCCCGCCTCGCGCACCCCGGTGGCTCAGGCGCACGCTCGTCGGGCGCGGAACGCCTCGGCGAACTGGCGCGCCTGGGTCCGCACGAGCCGCTCGTGGCTCGCGCGGAGCACCGCCACCCGCTGCTCGGGCGCCCCGCCGTCGCGGGCTGCGACCCACGCGTCCCGCGCCAGCCGGACATCGCGGTCGGTCACCGTCACGAACCACTCGATCTCGGGCATGGGATGACTCTGACCCGACATCGCCGGGAGCGCACCCCGGGGCACACGATCGGGCGAGTGTGGCGCTCGTCACACGATGGCCCGTGTGACGGGCCTCGCGTCAGTGCTGGTGGTCGTGCTGGTGGTCGTGCTGCTGCTGCTGCTGCTCCGCGAGCTCGGCGCGCACGGCGTCCATGTCCAGGCTCTTCACGGCCTGCACGACCTGCTCGAGCGACTGCTTGGGCAGCGCCCCGGCCTGGTTGAAGACGAGGATGCCGTCACGGAACGCCATGAGCGTCGGGATCGACACGATGTTGGCGGCCTGGGCGAGGCCCTGCTCCGCCTCGGTGTCGACCTTCGCGTGGACCACGTCGGGGTGCGCGACGGACGACTCCTCGAAGACCGGCGCGAACATGCGGCACGGCCCGCACCAGGCGGCCCAGAAGTCGACGAGCACGATGTCGTTGCTCGTCACGGTCTTCTCGAAGTCGGACTCGGTCAGCTCGACGGTCGTCATGGGGTTCCTCTCGTTGACGTCCTTGTGTCAACGCCGCGCGGGGACAGGTATTCCGGCGCCGCACCCCACCGGGAGGCGTCCGGCCGCGCCGCCCGCGCCCCACCCGCAATAGGCTTCGCGACGTGACGGAGACCGCCGACTACCCACGCGACGAACCCAGGCCGGACGGCTGGCTCAGCCCGGCCGAGCTCGACCGGGCACGCGCCCGCCTCCCCCTCGTCTACGTCGACGCCGTGCCCGTGCGGGTCGACGACAGCGGCGACGTCGTCGCGGTGGGCCTCCTCCTGCGCGTCAACAGCGCCGGGGAGATGACGCGCGCGCTCGTGTCCGGACGCGTCATGTTCCACGAGCGGGTCCGCGACGCCCTCCTGCGCCACATCGAGAAGGACCTCGGCCCCATGGCGCTGCCGCAGATCCCGGCGTCCCCGCAGCCGTTCACGGTCGCCGAGTACTTCCCGACGCCGGGCGTGACGCCGTACCACGACGCGCGCCAGCACGCCGTCTCGCTCGCGTACGTCGTCCCCGTCTCGGGCGACTGCCAGCCCCAGCAGGACGCGCTGGACCTCGCGTGGGTCACGCCGGAGGAGGCGTGCAGCGACCAGGTGCAGGGCGAGATGGCCGGCGGCCAGGGCTACCTCGTGCGCCAGGCCATGGCCTTCGTGGGCCGCCTGGCCTGACCAGGCTCAGAGCGCGAGCTCGGGCCACCCCGCGAGGTCGCGGCGCAGCGCCCGGTCGTGCGTCGCGACGACGACGGCGGCGCTCGTGGTGGTCAGCGCCTGGGTGAGCTCGTCGACCAGCGCGACCGAGAGGTGGTTGGTCGGCTCGTCCAGGAGCAGCACGTGCGGGGCCGCCAGCAACGCCGACGCGAGGGCGAACCGGCGGCGCTGGCCGACCGAGAGCTCGACGAGCGGGCGGTCGAGGTCCTCCTCGGTGAGCAGCCCGAGCGAGGCGACCGGCACGAGACGCTCCGGGTCGAGGGCTCCCGCCGCGAGCAGCCGGAGCGCGTGCGCCGCGTAGGCCTCGAACCCGGTGACCCGCGTCGGGTCCCGTCCATCGCCCGGCCCGGCGGCCGCGTCCTCACCGGCGGCCTCCTGGCCCAGCAGGCCGACCCGCACGCCCGGCGCGACGTGGCGCACGCCGCGCACCGACGGCACGGCGCCCGCCATGACCCCGAGGAGCGTCGACTTGCCGGCGCCGTTGGCACCGGTCACGAGCAGCCGACCGCACGCGGGGAGCTCGACCCGCACACCGGGCAGGTCGAGGCGGCCGGGGACGTGGACCCCGCGCACCTCGAGGAGCGGTCGCGAGCCGTCCCCGCCCGGCGGCAGCGACGGCAGGTCGGGGAACGCGAGCGAGAGCGGCGGGACGGGGACCTCGACCGCGGCGGCCTCGAGCCGCTGGACCAGGCGGTCGGCCGCCTTGACGTGGATGCGCGCGTGGGTGGCGCGGCCGTGCTTCGAGGACCCCTTCGGCGGGCGCCACTCGTCCGAGAGCCCTTCGTACGCGTCGTCGAGCCGCGCCGCGAGGGCCGCCGCCCGCTTGCGCTCCGCGGCGTAGCGGGCGCGCCAGCGGCGCAGGGCCGCCGTGCGCTGGAAGCGGTACGCCGCGTAGCTCGAGCCGCCGTAGAGCGCGGGTCGGCCGTCCACCGAGGGGTCGAGGTCGAGGATCGCCGTCATCACGTCGTCGAGCAGCTGCCTGTCGTGCGTGACGATGACGACGACGCCGGGCCAGCCCCGCAGCTGCGCCGTCAGGTGCTCGATGCCGCCGACGTCGAGGTGGTTGGTCGGCTCGTCGAGCAGCAGGATGTCCGGGCGCTGGGCGATGCGGCACGCGAGCCGCACGCGGTACCGCTCGCCGACGGAGAGCTCGGAGAGCGGCCGCGCCCGGTCGCGGGGCGCGCCGAACCGCGTCAGGGCCTCGTCCGCGCGCCGGTCGGCGTCCCAGACCGCGAGCCGCTCCGCGAGCGCGAGCGCGTGCGAGACCCTGGCGGTCGCGGCGTCGCGGACGGGTGCGTCGGCGTCCGCGGGCAGCGTGTCGAGCTCGGCGGTCGCGTCGGCGAGCTCCCGGGCCGCACCGCGCACGGTGGCCAGGGCCTCCTCGACGAGGTCGCCCACGGTGACGCCGCCCGAGACCTCGAGCTCCTGGGCGACGGTGGCGACCGACCCGACCGACCGCACCACGCCCGACGTCGGCTCGAGCTCGCGGGCGAGCACCCGCAGGAGGGTCGTCTTGCCCGTCCCGTTCTCCCCCACGAGGCCGATGCGCGAGCCGGCGGAGGCGCGGAAGGTCACCCCCTGCAGCACGGGCCGCCCGGGGTAGCCGACGGCGACGTCGCGCGCGCTCAGGTGCACGGCGCCGAGCGGCACCGCCGACGGGACGGCGAGGGCGCTCACAGCCTCGCGGCGATGGTCGGGGCGAGGGCGCGGAACGCGGTGCCGCGGTGCGAGATCGCGTTCTTCTCCTCGGGCGTCAGCTCGGCGCACGTCAGGAGGCGGCCCGCGGCGCGGGCGGGCTGCTCGTCGGGCACGAGCACCGGGTCGTAGCCGAAGCCGCCCTCGCCGCGGGGCGAGCGCGCGAGCCGTCCCCGCAGGACGCCGATCTCGACGTGCTCGAAGCCGTCCGGCGTCACGAGCGCGGCCGCGCAGGTGAAGCCGGCGCCGCGGTGCTCGTCCGGCACGTCCGCGAGCTGCGCGAGCAGCAGCGCGAGGTTCGCCGCGTCGTCGCCGTGCGCGCCCGCCCACCGCGCGGAGAAGATCCCGGGCGCACCACCGAGGACGTCCACGCACAGCCCCGAGTCGTCCGCGACGGCGGGCAGGCCGGTCGCCCTCGCCAGGGCGCGCGCCTTGAGCAGCGCGTTCGCCGCGAAGGTGACGCCGTCCTCGACCGGCGGCTCCGCGCCGACGTCGGCCGCGCCCACGACGTCGGCGGGGTCGAGGCCCGCCACGACCGGCGCGAGGATCGCGCGGAGCTCACCGACCTTGTGCGCGTTGTGGGTGGCCAGGACCAAGCGCGCCGAGCCGGCCGGACGCGCGCTCACGACCGCGCGGACCCGTCGGCGAGGGCCGCCGCCTGGAGTTTCGTCAGCTCCGCCGTGCCACCGACCGCGAGGTCGAGGAGCGCGTCGAGCTCGGCGCGGTCGAAGGGTGCGCCCTCCGCGGTGCCCTGGACCTCCACGAAGTGGCCGCTGCCGGTGACGACGACGTTCATGTCGGTCTCGGCCCGGACGTCCTCGACGTAGGGCAGGTCGAGCATCGGGACGCCGTCGATGATGCCGACGCTCACGGCGGCGACGGAGTCCGTGAGGACCTCCGCCCGGCCCGTGATGCGGCCTGTGCTGCGGCCCCACGCGACCGCGTCCGCCAGCGCGACGTAGGCGCCGGTGATGGCGGCCGTGCGCGTGCCGCCGTCGGCCTGGAGCACGTCGCAGTCCAGCACGATCGTGTTCTCGCCGAGCGCCTTGACGTCGATGACGGCGCGCAGGGACCGGCCGATGAGGCGCGAGATCTCGTGCGTGCGCCCGCCGACGCGGCCCTTGACCGACTCGCGGTCGCTGCGGGTCGACGTCGCGCGCGGCAGCATCGCGTACTCGGCGGTGACCCAGCCCTCGCCGGAGCCCTTCTTCCAGCGCGGCACGCCCTCGGTGAAGGACGCCGCGCACAGCACCCGGGTGCGCCCGAACTCGACGAGGACGCTGCCCTCGGCGGCATCGAGCCAGTGACGCGTGAACGTGACGGGGCGCAGCTGGTCGGGCAGGCGGCCGTCGGAGCGGGGGGTGGGGGCGGGCGACGTCATGCTCACGACCCTAGGCGACGTCGGCGCGGTGGTCCGACCTCACAGCCGCACGACGAGGCCCGCGTGGACGGCCCCGACGGGGCCCGCGTAGGTGCCGCGGGCCTCCGCGAGCGCGACGTCCGCGTCGTTCCAGGACGGCAGGTGGGTGAGCAGCAGGCGCCGGGCGCCCGCGTCGGTCGCGACCTGCCCGGCGCGGCGTCCGGTCAGGTGGATCCCGCTGACCGCGTCGTCCCGACCCTCGACGAACGCCGCCTCGGAGAGCAGCACGTCCGCGTCGGCGGCGAGGGCGACGACGCCCTCGCAGGCGTCCGTGTCCCCCGTGTAGGCCAGCACCACCGTGCGCGCGGGGTCGTCCTCCGCCGGGCCGCTCACGCGCACGCCGAAGGCGGGCACCGGGTGGCGGACGGCGACCGGCGTGAGCCGCAGGGGGCCGACGTCGACCGGGGTGCCGGGGACCCACTCGCGCACGTCCAGCTGGTCCTGCAGGCTCTCCCCCGGCTCGGTGCCGTACGCCTGCTCGAGCCGGCGCTCCGTGCCGACCGGCCCGTGGACGGCGAGCCGGCTGGGTTCCGGCCGCACGCCGCTGACGGGGTGGTGCCGGTCGGGGTGGTACTTGCGGTAGACGTACAGGCCGCACAGGTCGGCCATGTGGTCGGGGTGCAGGTGCGAGAGGGCGACGGCGTCGAGGTCCGACGGGTCCAGGTGGCGCTGGAGCGGTCCCAGCGCGCCGCTGCCCAGGTCGAGGAGCACGGACCACGTGCGCCCCGCGACGTCGTCGGCCTGCACGAGGTAGCACGACGCCGCCGCGTCGGGGCCGGGGAAGGAGCCGGAGCAGCCGACGACCGTGAGCCTCATCGCGCGCTCAGACGCGAAGGCTCGCGGCGGTCTCCACCGCGGCGACCTCGGGGCCCAGGAAGCGGCGGGCCAGGGTGGCGAACGAGCGGGCGTCGCCTGTGGCCACGAAGCGGTGCTCGGGTGGCCCGAGGGCGGGGTCCCGCTCGAGGCCGTGGGCGACGAGCGTGCGGTAGACGTCCTTGGCCGTCTCCTCGGCGCTGGAGACGAGCGTGACCTCGTCGCCCATGACGTAGGAGATGACGCCGGTCAGCAGCGGGTAGTGCGTGCACCCGAGGACGAGCGTGTCCACGCCCGCGTCCACGACGGGCGCGAGCGAGCGGCGTGCCACGTCCAGCACCTCGGGCCCCGACGTGCGGCCGGCCTCCACGAGCTCGACGAACTCCGGGCACGCCTGCGAGGTGAGGTGCAGCCCTGCGGCGACCGCGAAGGCGTCGTCGTAGGCGCGCGACTCGACGGTGGCGCGCGTGCCGATGACACCGACCCGGCCCGTGCGCGTGGCGGCCGCGGCCCGCCGGGCGGCGGGCAGGATGACCTCGACCACCGGGAGCCCGCGGCGCTGCGTGTACCGCTCGCGCGCGTCGCGCAGCACCGCCGCCGACGCGCTGTTGCACGCGATGACCAGCATCTTCACGCCCGCGTCGACGAGGTCGTCCATCACCTCCAGGGCGTGCGCGCGGACCGCCGCCAGCGGCTTGGGACCGTACGGGCCGTTCGCCGTGTCGCCGATGTACAGGACCGACTCGTGCGGGAGCTGGTCCAGGACCGCGCGTGCGACGGTCAGCCCGCCGACGCCGGAGTCGAAGATGCCGATGGGGGCGTCGCTCACGAGGCAGAGCCTAGTCGGGCGGTCGGACATCTCCGGGCAGGTCGTCGAGCATGAGGCCCACGAGCGACTCCTGGAGCTGGGTCAGCACCGCGTAGACGGCGGCGAGCAGGCGCCGCGGCTCCGGGTCGTGGCGCGTGGGCGCGACCGCCACCCGGTACACCTCCTCGGCGTCCTCGTCGGTGCGCACACCGAGGCGCTCGGAGATCACCAGCCGCAGGTCCGTGAGCGCGGCCGCGACGTGCGCGGCCTCGCTCGGCACCACGACCGCCTCCCCGCGGGCACCGACGAGCGCCGCGCGCAGACGGGCCAGGTTCGCCAGCTTCGTGGCCCGCACGTCGGCCTCGCTCAGGCGCCGGAACTCCGCGGCGACCTCGGCGTCGGGCGACGCGTCCGGCAGCAGCCGGCGCAACGCGGGGTCGACCGGCGCCGGCACGGGCAGCGGCTCGAGGGTCACCGCGTCCAGCGGGTGCAGCGCCGCGCGCGCGGCGTGCTGCTCGTGGGTCGCGGCGCCCCCGAGCAGCTCGACGACCTCGTCGACCACGTCCAGCAGCACGGCCCGCTCGGTGGGCGCGACGGCGACGACCCACCCGCCCTCGTCGCGGTGGAAGGTCCAGGGCGCGCGGTGGCGCGTCACCGCCCGGCCGCCTGGACGGTCGCCCACAGGCCGTAGCCGTGCATCGCCTGCGTGTCCCGCTCCATCTCCTCGCGCGTGCCCGTCGAGACCGTCGCGCGTCCCTGCTCGTGCACCTGCCGCATGAGTCGCTCGGCGCGCCCGGCCGGCATCCGGAAGTACGTGCGGAACACGTAGGTCACGTAGCTCATGAGGTTCACGGGATCGTTCCACACCACGGTCACCCACTGGTCCGGGGTGCCGACGCTCTCCTCGGCGCGGAGGTCCTCGAGCGGGAGGGTCGCCGTCCCTCCCATCGACGTGCTGTGTTGCGTCACGGTCTCACTCTACGGACGTCCGACGTCGCCTGATGGACGGCGATGGCGCGCAGGGCCCTCGGCGTCGCTCTACGGTTCTCCCATGAGTGCAGAGCCGCCCTCGGCCACCGCCGCCCCCGCCGGCCTCGCCGGGCTCGCCGGGCTCGCCGGGCTCGCCGGCATCCGGGACCCGGAACGTGTGGTCAGCACCTCGTCCGCGCTGCTCACCGACCGGTACGAGCTCACGATGGTGCAGGCGGCCCTGCGCGACGGCACGGCGGACCGGCACTGCGTCTTCGAGGTGTTCACCCGGCGCCTGCCACCCGGTCGCCGCTACGGCGTGCTCGCCGGGACCGGGCGCGTCCTCGAGCACCTCCCGTCGTTCCGCTTCGGCGACGAGGAGCTCTCGTGGCTCTCGCGCCAGTCCGTCGTCGACCGCGCGACCCTCGACTACCTCGCCGACTACCGGTTCACCGGGACCATCACGGGCTACGCCGAGGGCGAGTGCTTCTTCCCCGGCTCGCCGGTCATGGCCGTGGAGGGGACGTTCGCCGAGGCGGTGCTCCTCGAGACGCTGATCCTGTCCGTCCTCAACTACGACTCGGCCGTGGCGTCCGCGGCGTCGCGCATGACCAGCGCCGCCGTCGACCGCCCCTGCCTGGAGATGGGCTCGCGGCGCGCCCAGGAGGACGCGGCGGTCGCGGCCGCGCGGGCCGCCGTCGTGGCCGGCTTCACCGCCACGTCCAACCTCGAGGCGGGACGCCGCTACGGACTCGCGACCATCGGCACGGCCGCGCACTCCTTCACGCTCCTGCACGACGACGAGCGGTCCGCGTTCGCGTCCCAGGTCGCGGCGATGGGCCCCGACACGACCCTGCTCGTCGACACCTACGACGTCGTGCAGGGGGTGCGTCACGCGGTCGAGGTCGCGGGGCCCGGCCTCGGCGCCGTCCGGCTCGACTCGGGCGACCTGACCTTCCTCGCGCACGAGGTGCGCGCGCTGCTCGACGAGCTCGGCGCCACCGAGACCAAGATCGTGGTCAGCTCCGACCTCGACGAGCAGGCGATCGCCGCGCTGGCCGTGGCACCGGTCGACTCCTACGGCGTCGGGACCTCCGTCGTCACCGGGTCCGGGGCCCCCACGTGCGGCATGGTCTACAAGCTCGTCGCGCGCGAGGGACGCGACGGCCGGCTCGAGCCGGTCGCCAAGGCGTCGGCCCGCAAGGAGAGCAGCGGCGGGCGCAAGACCGCGGCCCGGCGCCTGGGCGAGGACAACCGCGCCGTCGAGGAGGTCGTGGTGACGGGTCCCGACCTCGCCGTCACGCAGTGGATCCCGGCGGACGGCGACCTGCGCGCGCTCCACGTCCCGCTCGTCGCGGCCGGGGCCGTGGACACGAGGTGGACGGGCAGCGCGGGCGTCGAGCACGCCGTGGAGCGGCACCGCGCCTCGCGCGCCGAGCTGCCGCGCGGGGCGCGGCGGCTGTCCGCCGGCGACCCGGCCGTGCCCACGACCACGCTGCGCCT
>NZ_JACEXH010000091.1:0-13298 GCF_014525465.1 Actinotalea sp. JY-7885
CGGGGGCGGCGCCCGGCCGCGCGGTCAGCCGTCCGCGTCCGGACCGGGGGACGTCCGGACGCGGCCGACCGCCGCGCGGCCGAGCGGGACGGGCCGGAGGGGCGCCGTGCCACGAAGGGTCCGGCTCGTGGCCAGACGGTGGAGCAGCACCGCGCGGTCCAGGTCCCGCTGCGAGGGCGGATCGGTCGGCCCCGGCAGCGGGCACGTGGTGATCACTCCTGGTCTCCCCACGGCGATCCGCCTCCGGTGGTGCGTGCGGACCGCCATCCGGCCGCGTCGATGCCCATCTCACCCGCCCGGGCACGGGCTCAGGCGCGGTCGCGGCGGATCCGGGCCCCGGCCGGCGCCCGATGGAGCCCGGTCGGGAGCCCGTGGGGCACCACCGCGCCGCACGGTGAGCCTCGCCGTGCGGGGCGCGGGGCGCTCAGAGCATCGTGGCGATCTCGTCGCGCGACGCGACGCCGAGCTTGCGGAAGAGCCGGTAGAGGTGGTTGTCCACGGTGCGCTCGCTCAGCACCAGGCGCTGGCCGATCTCGCGGTTGGTCAGGCCGTCGGCGACGAGGCGCGCGATCTCGAGCTCGCGGGCCGTGAGCTCCCGCGTGCGGCTCAGGGTGGGCAGCAGGAGGTCGAGGCCGTCCCCCGCCTCCCCGACCAGCAGGCGCAGGCGGGCCGACTCGCGCGCCGCCGCCGCCGGGGCGCCGTCGGCGCGCAGGGCCCGCACGGCGACGGCGTGCGCGACGGTCCCGAGGAGCCCCAGGCCGGCCGACCGGAGGTCGTCGGCGGCGGTGAGGAGGAGCGTGGGGGACCCCGACGTCGCCGCGTGGACGTACCCGCCCAGCAGGGGCAGCAGGGTGCCCTCGGCGGTGACGGCACCGGCGCAGACCCGGGCCGCGCGCGTCGCGTCGACGCTCATGCCCACCAGGCACGCCGCCTCGAAGGTCGCGGCGAGGACGTACCCGCGCTCGACGAGGTCGTCGACCGCCTCCCACGCGGCCCCCGCCGCCTGGGCGAGGCCCGCGCCGGAGGCGAGCGCGACCCCCGCGCGCACCGGTCCGGACCGCGTCAACGGGTACGGCGCACCGAGCAGCCCGAAGGCCTCGACCTGGGACGCGATCGACCGGGCGGTCGCGACCTCGCCGTCGACCAGCGCGAGCATCGCGGCGAGGTTGAGCAGCCCCGCGCGCGCGGTCGGCCGCTGCGGTGTGGGTGCGTTGATCGCGAGCATGCTCGTCAGGTGCGTCCGCAGCGTCCCGAGACGGCCCTGGAGGAACAGGCCGAGGGCGAGGACGTGGCCCTGCGGCTCGATCTGCGCCTGGTCGAGGCTGCCCTGCGCCTGGTCCAGCAGCCGGCGCGCGAGGGTGATCGCCGCGTCCACGTCGCCCGAGCACAGCTCGGCGAGCGGGACCAGGGCCGCGTCGTCCCGGCGCGGTGACTCGGCGGGGAAGGCCACGGCGGCGGCCTCGCGCCGGGCGGTGACCACCTGGCCCCGCGCGAGGAGGAGCTCGGCGCGGATCGTCCGCGTCACGTCGTCGACCTGACCGAGCGGGTCCCCGCGCCGCGCCGCTCCGAGGTCCTCGGGCGCGGTGCTCACGAGCGGGGGGAGGCCGGGCGCGCGCGGCGGGACGCCGTCGAGGACGAGCCGGATGTGCTGCTCGGTGGCGTCGAAGAGCGCGGTGTCGACGGGCGCCGGGTCGAGCGCGGCGTCGGCACGTGCCTCCCCCAGGACGCGGAGGGCGGCGACCGGGTCGTGCCGGTTCAGGGCCTGGTAGCCGGCCTCCCACACGCGCACGAACGCGAGGTCGGCGCTCTCGGCGGCCATCCTCGACCGCGTGGCCGCCAGGACGGCCTCGATCGTCGCCTCGTGCCCGCCGGCCGCGAGCAGCGCATCGAGGTACAGCACCGTCGTGCGTCCCGTCGGCTCCTGCTCCCAGGCGTCCCGGCACACGAGCACGGCGCTGCGCGCCTGCTCGCGCAGCACGCGCCCGAGCACCGCCGCGGACTCGGGGGAGGAGGCCCAGTGCCGCGGTGCCCCGGGCGGCGCCGTGGGCAGGTCCGGGACGAGCGTCGGGTCGTCCTCGCGGCCGAGCGCGGCCTGCACCAGGTCGACGGCCGCGCGTCCGCGCGCCCCGTGCCCGGTCTGGCGCAGGTGGTCGCTCAGCAGCGGCGGGAAGAGCGCCACGCGCAGGGCGCCGGGGGACTCGACGAAGCGGGCGATCCCGCGGTCGTCGAGGGCCACGACCGCCGACCACGGCAGCAGCCGGGTCACCGTGCGCACCTCCGTCGGGCCCATCAGGGCGAGCACCTGCATGGCCCGGTGCTCGTCCTCGCCGCACCCCTCCTGGAGGCGGCCGACGACCACGGCGAGGGCCGGGGTCCACAGGTCGCGCACGGCCTGCCACCACCCCCCGTCCCGGCGGACGAGGTGCCCGGCGCGCCGGGCCTCGCGCACGATCGCCCGGGCGATCCCCGGGAGCCCGCCCGACAGCGCGTAGACGCGGGCCGCGACGTCGGTGTCGACGTCGCCCGCGAGCTCCTCGACCATGATCCGGTGCACGACCTCGAAGGACAGCGCCGGCAGCCACAGCACCGTGGCGGCCCGTCCGGCCAGGATGCGGTCCACCGACCTGGCACCCGGGTAGGGCGGCCGGATCGTCGCGACGACGACGGCGCCCTGCCGCGCGACGACGGCGGCCAGGACCGCCGCGGACGCGTCGTCGAGGCGGTCGGCGTCGTCGAGCAGCAGCGCCGCGGGTGCCCGCGCCGCCGCGCGGAGCAGGCTCTCCAGGACGGCCGCGAGCGGGTTCGCGGCCGTCTGGGTGGGCGTGACGCCCGCCAGGAGGAGTCCCTCGAGGCGGCGCAGCTCGGACCCGCTGCCCGCGACGGGCAGCACCACCACGTTCCATCCCTCGGCCTCGAGGGAGTCCTTGAGCCCGGCCAGCAGCGCGGTACGCCCGGATCCGGGCAGTCCCACGACGGACACGGACGTGCCCGCCGAGACCGCCTGACGGACGGCGTCGACCTGGACCGCTCGTGCGTCCGAGGCACTCACGAAAACCACACTAACCAGCCCGAACCGGGTCCGCCGGTCGGCGCCGGGGTCGTCAGCGGGGCGCGGTGACGGCCCCCGGGTCGCGACGCAGCAGCGCCGTCGCGCGGTCGACCGCGGCGTGGACGGCGGCGTCATCGTGCTCGACCGACGTCACCACCACTCCGAAGATCATCCGGTGCATGAGCACGACGTCGTCGGCGCTCACGGCCGGGTCGACGAGCCCGGCCTCCTGCGCGCGGGTCAGCGCACCGGCCACCAGGTCCCGCAGCCGGTCGTCGTCGTGCCGGCCGACGAGCGACCGGCGCGCGTCCACGGCCATCTCGACGAACGCCGACTCGGTGATCGTGATGTCCACGAGGCGCGACCACAGGTCGACGAACGCCCGCGGGTCCGGGCGGGTGGCGATCGCCTCGAGCTCGGCGAAGTTCTCCTCGAACACCGCCAGGGCGAGGTCGAGCCGCGTGGGGAAGTGGCGGTACAGGACCCCCTGGCCGACGCCGGCCTCGCGCGCGATGGCGCTCAGCGGCGCGCGGTAGCCGCGCTCGGCGAAGACGCGGCGGGCGGCGTCGAGCAGGGCCCGCCGGTTCCCGGCCGCGGCCGCGGGGCCGCGGTTGCCTCGGGACCTAGGGCTCGACATGATGCCAGCGTAGATCCGGACAATGGTGTCCGGATTCAACTCGCCCGGACGAAGCCGTCCGGCACAGCCAAGGAGGCACGATGCCCACCCCCACACCCACCACGAGCACGTACGACGAGACCTACGACGTGGTCGTCGTGGGCAGCGGGTCCGCGGGCTTCGCGACCGCGATGGGAGCCGCCGACGAGGGGCTCAAGGTCCTCATCCTCGAGTCCACCGACAAGTGGGGCGGCAGCTCCGCGATGTCGGGCGGCGGCATGTGGCTGCCCGACAACCCGCTGATGCGCCGCGAGGGCGCCGGCGACTCGCGCGACGAGGCGCTGACCTACCTCGAGGAGACGGTCGGGGACGCCGGCCCCGCGACGTCGCGCGAGCGCAAGGAGGCGTTCGTCGACGGCGTCGACGACTTCGTCGCCACGGCCGAGAAGCTCGGCATGGAGTTCATGCGCGCCCCGGACTACCCCGACTACTACCCCGAGCGGCCGGGCGGGAAGATCGGCCGCGCCATCGAGTGCAAGGCCGCGGACCGCAAGGTCATCGGCGACTGGTGGAGCAGCTGCCGCGCGATCATGCCGCTCCCCCTCGCGACGGCGGACATGTGGGAGCTCGAGCGCTCCTGGGTCACCGCGAGCGGCTTCCTGCGCGGGGCGCGCTTCGTCGGGCGGACCCTCGGCGGGCTCGTGCGCGGCAAGGCGCTGGTCGGCATCGGCGGCGCGCTCGCGGTCTCGTTCCTGGACGCCGTCGTGCAGAAGCAGGGCGTCAGCCTGTGGCTGAACAGCCCGCTGGAGGAGCTGCTGCTCGAGGACGGCGAGGTCGTCGGCGTGCGGACCACGCGCGCCGGGCGCCCCGTGACCGTCCGCGCCCGCCGCGGCGTCATGCTCTCGTCGGGCGGCTTCGACCACAACGTCGACTGGCGCCAGAAGTACCACGGCATCGAGGGCAGCCCGTCGGGCAACCCCGGCAACCTCGGCGTGCCGATCGCGCTCGCGCAGGAGGCCGGCGCGGCGCTCTCGCTCATGGACGACGCCTGGTGGGGCGCCTCGACGGCCGCGCCGCAGGGCCACGGCCCGAGCTTCCTCGTCGGCGAGCGGTCGCTGCCGTACTGCCTCATCGTCGACCGCCACGGGGCACGGTTCGCGAACGAGTCGGAGTCCTACGTCGACCTCGGGCACCACATGCTCGAGCACGACAAGGACGGGGCGTTCTGGATGGTCAGCGACGTGCGCCACGCGCGCCGCTACCTGCGCAGCTACGCCATGGACCCGCGGCTGACCAAGGCGATGACCGAGGAAGGGCTCATGGCCAAGGCCGGCACGCTCGCCGAGCTCGCCACGAAGATCGGCGTCGACGCGCGCACCTTCCGCGCCACGGTGGAGCGGTTCAACGGGTTCGCGCGCGCCGGGGTCGACGGCGACTTCGGCCGCGGCAACTCCGCGTACGACCGCTACTACGGCGACCCCACGGTGCACCCGAACCCGAACCTCGGCGCGATCGAGAAGGGCCCGTTCCTGGCGGTCCGCCTCGTCGTCGGGGACCTCGGCACCAAGGGCGGCGTCCTGACCGACGTCGACGGCCGCGCGCTGCGCGAGGACGGCTCGGTCATCGACGGCCTCTACGCCGCGGGCAACTGCTCCGCGTCGGTCATGGGCCGGACCTACCCGGGCCCCGGCTCGACCATCGGCCCCGCCGTGGTCTTCGGCATGCGTGCCGGGCGCCACATGGCGCGCGCGCGGGTCTGACGGCGCTCGTCGGGGACGCCTTCGCGTCGATACGCGACGCGAAGGCGTCCCCGTCACCGTGCGGGGCGGGACCGGCCCCAAGGTCCCACCGTCCGGCTCCGGGGGCCGACCTACCGTGGAGACGGCGAGGACGCTCGGCGTGCCGCCGGCACGACCGCCCACCGCGGCACGCCTTCCGTGAGAGGAGAGCCGTGACCGTGGTCCCCGAACCGCTGATGATGCCCTGCACGCTGCCCTCCGGCGTCGTGCTGTCCGACTGCCTGGTGATGGCACCGATGGTCGTCCAGGGTTCCGACCCCGCGACCGGCCACGTGACGGCCCAGGACATCGCCTACTTCGCCCGCCGCAGCCGTGTCGCCGGGATGATCATCACGGGCGCCGCGTACGTCACCCGCGAGGGTCGCGGCTTCGAGCACCAGCTCTCCATCGCCGACGACGTCGACGTGGAGGGCCTGGCGGCGCTGGCCCGCGCCATCAAGGGCGACGGCGCCCGCGCGATCGTCCAGCTGTACCACGGCGGTCGCGAGGCCCACCCCGCCGCCGCGGAGACCGGCCGCGCGATGGCGCCGAGCACGCAGGCGTTCGACTGGCTGCCCTACGTGCCGCAGGAGATGACGGAGGAGGAGGTCCGCGACACGATCGCGGCGTTCGGCGAGGCGACCCGTCGGGCGATCGAGGCAGGCTTCGACGGCGTGGAGGTCCACGGCGCCAACCACTACCTGCTGCAGCAGTTCTTCTCGGCCTACTCCAACCACCGCACCGACGCGTGGGGCGGCGACCTCGAGCGGCGCATGGCGTTCCCGCTCGCCGTGCTGGACGAGGTGCTGGCCGTGGCCCGCAGGGCCCACCGGCCGTTCGCGGTCGGCTACCGCCTGTGCCCGGACGAGGTCCACGGCGAGACGGTGGGCTACACGCTCGCGGAGAGCTCGGTGCTCGTGGACCGGATCGCCGACGCCGGGGTCGATTACGTGCACGTCTCGCAGTTCACCGGCTACGACACCGCGCCCGCGGGAGCGGACCGGTCCTACGCCCAGACCCTGCGCGACGTCGTCGCCGGACGCTGCCCGCTCGTCGTGGTCTCCGACGTCCTCACGGCGCGCGACGCCGAGCGCGCGCTCGCGCACGGCGACCTGGTCGCCATCGGCAGGGCGGCGCTGACGGAGCCGGAGTTCGCCGCGAAGATCGGGGCGGGCCACGCCGACCAGATCGCGACGACGGTCAAGGGCCGGCTCGACGACCTGGCCCTGCCGCCCGGCCTCGTCGAGTGGTACACCACGACGGGCCGCGGCCTGCTCCCTCCCCTCGAGGGCATCGACGAGCACAGGTGACGGCGGTGTGAAAGCCTCTGCGCGTGCCGCAGCGACCCAAGGTGGACATCACCGAGCTCCTGACCGCCGCCGAGGACGCGCCCCCCGCGGGCGCGCTCGCCGCCGCCGCCGAGATGCTCACGCGATCGTTGGGCGCCGAGCACGTGGCGTTCCTCATCGCCGACGCCGCCGGCAACGCGCTGGTCGACGCGACGGGCGGCGGCGCCCGGTCCGACCTGTCCACCACGATCGAGGGCCGGGCCTGGCGCGAGCAGCGCCTGCTCACCGACCAGGAGGCCGGGCGGGCGTACGTCCCCGTCACCGTGCGCGGTGACGCCCTCGGCGTGCTGGTCGTCGAGCTGCCGGACGTCGAGGGCTGGCGGCCGGTGGAGGACGCCGAGGACGACGGCGCCGCGCTCGCCGCCTCGGCCGCGGAGCAGCTGAGTGCGGTCGCGCACGCGCTCGGCTACGTCGTCGTCGCCAACCAGCGCCACACCGACGCCTTCGAGACGGCCATGCGGTCGACGCCGTTCACGCTCCCGCGGGAGATCCAGCGCCGCCTGCTGCCGGCCGCGTTCACCTGCGAGGGGGGCTCCTTCACGCTCGCCGGCTGGCTCGAGCCCTCCGCCAGCGCGGGCGGCGACACGTTCGACTACGTCGTCTCCGACGAGCGCCTCACCGTGACGCTCACGGACGCCGTCGGGCACGACCAGGACGCGGCCATGCTCGCCACCCTGGCGGTCAACGCCCTGCGGCACGCGCGCCGCGGCGGCGGGAGCCTCGCCGACCAGGCCCGGGCAGCGCACGAGGCGATCGCCGGCCACGGGTCGGGCGGGGAGTTCGTGACCGGGGTCCTCATGGAGATCGACCTGGTGGAGGGCTCCCACGAGCCTGGTGCCGAGGGCCTGACGGACGGGGCCACGCGGGCGCGAGTCATCAATGCGGGGCACCCCGGCGCGCTGATGCTGCGCGACGGCGTGACGAGCGTCGTCGGCCACGCCAACAACGGGGTGCTCGGCCTGGGCTCCGACGCGTACGAGGAGCAGGAGCTCGAGCTCCTGCCCGGTGACCGGCTCCTGCTCATGACGGACGGGATGCTCGAGCGGACGGCCGCGGAGTTCGACCTCGGCGGGTTCCTGCGTGACACGGCGCACGAGCACCCCCGGAACGTGGCCCAGCAGCTCTCGAAGGCGTTCCTCGAGGTGGTGGGCAGCGACATCAAGGACGACGCCGCCCTGCTCCTGCTCGAGTGGCACGGCGGCACGACCACCCGGCGCACCCGCGGGGGCTCGGACCGGGCGTGACAGCCGGCCGCACCACGTCCCCGCACCTCGTCCCCGCCCCCGTCGCCCGTACCTCTGCGCCCCATCAGCTGCCGGGCGCCATCAGCTGCCGGGCGCGGCGGGTTGTGCCCGCTCTGCGGTCGCAACCCTCCGCGGCGTCTGGCGCCGGCCTCTCGTGCAGCCGGCGGCCTCAGCGCACCGCCTCGTGACCGGTCTCGTGAGCGCCTCGAGGCCCCCATCGGTGAGCGGCGCTGACGCGCCGGGTCCGTGCCGCGGCCGCAGGCACCGGCTCGGCGTTCGGCCGTGGGGTGGATAGGGTCGGACGACCCGTGCTCCAGCCCCGGTGGCCGGCCGTGCCGTGCGGCGCGGTGATGCGCCCGTCCGGCGCCGGCCGCCCGGCGTGGGCCGGGCCGACACTGACCCCGGACGTGAAGGCGGCACCCTGATGGAAGTCGTGATCGACAGCTCCCCGGAGCGACTCGCGGAGATCGCCGCGGACGCGGTCGAGCGCCTCCTGCAGCGCAAGCCCGACGCCGTCCTCGGCCTCGCGACGGGCTCCTCGCCGCTCCTCGTGTACCGCGAGCTCGCGGCGCGCCACGCGGCGGGCACGTTGTCCTTCGCGCGGGCGCGGGCGTTCCTGCTCGACGAGTACGTGGGCCTGCCGGCCGACCACCCCGAGCGGTACCGCCGGGTCATCGAGCGGGAGCTGGAGCAGCTCGTCGACTTTGCGCCGGACGCGGTCCAGGCGCCCGACGGCAACGCCGAGGACCTCGTCGCCGCGTGCGCGTCGTACGAGGCCGCGATGGCCGACGCCGGGGGTGTCGACCTGCAGCTGCTCGGCGTCGGGACCGACGGTCACGTCGCCTTCAACGAGCCCGGGTCCTCGCTCGGGTCCCGCACCCGCGTCAAGACGCTCACGCCGCAGACCCGCCGCGACAACGCGCGGTTCTTCGACGGGGACGTCGAGGCCGTGCCGCGGCACGTCCTGACGCAGGGGCTGGCCACCATCCTCGGCGCCCGCCACCTCGTCCTGCTCGCGACCGGCCGGGGCAAGGCCGAGGCGGTGCACCACCTCGTCGAGGGCTCCGTCAGCGCCCTGTGGCCCGCCACGGTGCTCCAGCACCACCCCCACGTGACGGTGCTCCTCGACGAGGCGGCCGCGAGCCGCCTCCAGCTGGCCGACTACTACCGCCAGACGTGGGCGAGCAAGCCGGACTGGCAGCACATCTGACCGTGCGACCCGAGGCCCGCACCTATTGACAGTCGATAGGTGTCGAACGAGACTCGATACATGAACCTCACCCGTACCGCCGTCGGGCTGCTCCGGGTCTTCCTGGTGCTGCTGCTCGTGCTCTGCGTCGTCGGCCAGTTCCTCTCGTGGCCGGGTCAGTTCGCCCACCTGGCACAGGAGGAGCCGCTCCTGGCGCACCTGCGGTGGCCGCTCACCGCGACGGCGATCCTCGTGCTCGTCGGGGTCGAGGTCGTCGTCGTGTGCGTGTGGCGGCTGCTCGGCATGGTCACAGCCGACCGGATCTTCAGCCCGCAGGCGCTGCGATGGGTCGACGGCATCGTCTGGGCGCTGGCGGCGACGTGGCTGGTGGCCGCCGCCGGGTCGCTCGCGCTCGGCATCACGATCTTCGCCACGCCGGAGCTGCGCGACCCCGGGGTGCCGGCGCTCCTGGTCGGGATGCTCCTTGCCGCGGCTGTCGTCGTCCTGCTCATGGTCGTCATGCGCGCGCTGCTGCGGCAGGCGGTCGCCCTGCGCACCGACATGGACGCGGTGATCTGATGCCCATCGTCGTGCGCATCGACGTCGAGCTCGCCAAGCGGAAGATGAGCGTGGGCGAGTTCGCGGACCGGGTCGGGCTCACGCCGGCCAACGTCGCCGTCCTCAAGAACGGGCGCGCGAAGGCCGTGCGCTTCAGCACGCTGGAGGCGATGTGCCGCGTGCTCGAGTGCCAGCCCGGCGACCTCCTGGAGTGGGTCCCGGACGACTAGCGACCCCACGCCCTCAGCCACCCCCCCACCCCCGGCGCAGATGTTCGCATCCGCGCGTCTGCGCAGGTGGCCGCGTTCCGTACGCCTCCAGCTGTGCGTAGGCGCGGATCCGAACATCTGTGCGGGTGGGGCGGTGGGGCGGGCGGAGTGTGGGGGCGCGGGTCAGGTGGGGGGCTCGGGTGGGGCGTCGTCGGTGAGGCGGACCTCGGTGCGCGTGGTGGCGCCGGGCACCAGGTCCTGCGCGAGCTCGTAGAGCGTCCCCGCCAGGTCGAGCAGCTCGCCGCTGTCCGGGAAGCCCTCGCCCGACGGCACCTCGACGTAGACGGCGACGCCGCGCCGGGCCGTGCGTTCCGGCAGCGGCGTGCGCTCGCGGTGCGGGTGGGGCAGTGGGCGGGTGCCGGTGGTGCGGTTGCTCATGGCGGTGCTTCCTGGGAGATGCGCGGCCGCGGTGCGGCCTGGACGGGCGGGACGGCTCAGCGCGTTCGACAGCGCATTCGGCGAGATCCCGACCCGGCATACGCCAGGAGCCACGCGCGCATGCAGGGCCCGGCGACGGGCGTGCGCGACGTGGTCATGCCTCGATGCTCCCGCACCGCGGCGACGAAAGCCAGGCCGTTCCCACGGACCGGCCCGCCGCCGCGGCGGGACGAGCGTCAGTGCGGCTGGTACGTCAGGCAGTTGGCGGCGTGGTCGCCCGCGCCGGCGCCGATGCGCACCCCCGTGGCGGCGCACTCGAGCGACCGGTTGTGCAGGCAATCCGTGCGCGAGCAGGCGCCGACCTGCGCGACGACGCGGTCGAGGCCGCCCTTGGTCCCCAGGGGGATGAAGGTGCCGCAGTCCGCGGAGCCGCCCGCGCTGCTCACGGTGATCGCGAAGGCGTGGCAGCCGTCGTGGTTGTAGGAGCAGCCGTCGACCGTGCACTCGGCGACAGCCGGCATCGTGATGCTCATGAGGACCTCCGTGGAGCGTGGGTGGTCCGCCAAGAATTGCACCGGAATGACATTCTGGCAATTCTGGAAAAGTGAGGCAAGCCTTTCCTGAACGATTTTGATAATGCGGCGCTTGCGTAATTCGGCGGCCGCCTCGGCGCCCGTCCGGGCTCAGTACTCGACGGCGTCGCGGACGATCGGGCAGGTCATGCAGTGCGCCCCGCCGCGACCCCGGCCCAGCTCCGCGCCCACGATCTCGATCACCTCGACGCCCGCGGCGCGCAGTCGTGCGTTGGTGGTGGTGTTGCGGTCGTACGTGAAGACCACCCCCGGCTCGAGCGCGAAGGCGTTGTTCCCCGAGTCCCACTGCTGCCGCTCGGACTCGTAGGTGTCCCCGCCGGTCTCCACGACGTGCAGGCGCGGCAGGCCGAGGGACCGGGCCACGACGTCGGGGAACGGCGCGGCCCCCTCGTCCGTCACGTGCACGCCGACCGGTCCGTCGTCCGGTCGCAGCGTGAACGTCCGGATCTGGTCGACGATCTTCGGGTGGACGCTGACGACGTCGCGGTCCGCGAACGTGAACACGGTGTCCAGGTGCATCGCGGCCCGCAGCCGCGGCATGCCCGCCACGATCACCTGCTGCGCCGCGCCCTCCTCGAACAGGACCCTGGCCACCTGGCTGATCGCCTGCCGCGACGTCCGCTCGCTCATCCCCAGGAGCACCGTGCCGTTGCCCACCGGCATGACGTCGCCGCCCTCCAGGGTCGCGTGCCCGTGGTCCGTCTCGGGATCACCCCACCAGACGCGCGCGCCCACGTAGTCGGGGTGGAACCGGTAGACGGCCTTCATGAGCAGCGTCTCGTCGTGCCGGGCCGGCCAGTAGAGGGGGTTGAGCGTCAGCCCGCCGTAGAGCCACGACGTCGTGTCGCGCGTGTACAGGGTGTTCGGCAGCGGCGGCAGGAGGTACTCGCGCGACGACGGCTGGTACTCGGCCAGCGCCCGGAAGCCACCGCCGGCGCCGTCGGGCAGGTCGTCGACGGCGAGCCCCCCGATGAGGTGCTGGGCGAGCGTGCGCAGGTCGAGGCCCTCGAGGTGCCGGCGCGTCGGCTCGACCAGGCCCAGGCCGACGTCGTCCGCGACGATCGTGCGGTCGAGCACCCAGTCGCGCGCGCCGGGCAGTGCCAGCGTCTCGGCGAGCAGGTCGTGCAGCTCGACCACCTCCACGCCCGCCTCGCGCATCATCGAGACGAACCGGGCGTGGTCGCGACGCGCGTTGTCGACCCACATGACGTCGTCGAAGAGGAGGTCGGCGGCCGTCGAGGGGGTCAGGCGCCGGTGCGCCAGGCCGGGCTCGCAGACGAGGACCTTGCGCAGGCGGCCGACCTCGGAGTGGACCCCGTAGGCGGCGGCGGGCGTCGGCACGCGGGCTCGCGCCGTCAGCCGACGGCCACGAACCCGTCGTCGGACGGTGACGCCGAGACCGTCCAGACCCGGATGTCCTTGCCCGTCCCGTCGTTGTCCTTCTGGTAGAGGCGGACCGTGCCGTCCGAGATGAGGTCGCCGCAGCCGGCCACCGTGTGCTCGCCCGTGGGGCCGACGACGACCATCGAGACGTCGGCGGCGAACTCGTCGATGGAGACGGGAGGCCGTCCGTCGAGCGTCCTCACGACGTACGGGACGCCGGAGACGATCGTGGCGAGGTTGGTGGTGCTCGACATGGGTGCCTCCCCTGGAGCGGTTCCGCGAGGCAGGCGCGAGGCGGACCGTGCACCGCCAGCGTGGCGTGTCACGCGTGCCGCTGGCAAGGGTCCGGGGTCGTCACTCCTGCCAGCGGAGCGTGACCGGCGTCGTCAGGCCCGGCAGCGGCAGGCTCACCGCCTCCGCCTCGACCGCCTCGCGCGCCGCGGCCGGCACCGGCTGCCACAGCTCCGCGGTCACGACAGCGCCCGCGCGGCGCCACGTCCCGACCACCTCCCCGCCGACGACGACGGCGCCCGGCCACACCCTCGGCGTCCAGAGCCGGCCCCGCCGGGCGGGGTCCGGGACCAGCAGCTCGCGCTCGCGGCCCTGCAGCAGCCAGTAGGCGTCGCCGCTCGCGAGCAGCCGCGCCGGTGCCGGGGGCCCGGCACCGCGGCGCAGGTCCGCCTCGTCACCCGCCAGGACCCACGCGTCGCCGAGGTCGGTGCGGACGGGCAGCAGCTCGGGACCGAGGGAGGCGAGCGCCGACGCCGCGCTCCCCGCCCGCAGGCCCGCCCAGTCGCCGAAGCCCTGCGCCGTTCCCGGGCCGAGCACGCGCAGGTAGCGCCGCGCGAGCTCGCGGCGTGCCGCGGTCGGGTCGAGGGCGGGCGTCGGCGCC
>NZ_JACEXH010000008.1:0-36102 GCF_014525465.1 Actinotalea sp. JY-7885
GCGGCACCGCGCCGACGCGCCCGGCACCGGGGCGCCCGAAGCCGCGGCGCTCGGGCCCGGTCGCGCCCGACGACGACCCCGACTTCCTCTGGCGGCTCGAGAGGGAGCGGCGCCGACGCGCCCACGGGACGCAGGAGCCGGGCGACGGCGACGGGCCCGCGCCCGACCCGGAGGACCGCAGCACCGACTGAGCCTCGGCGCGTCGACGCAGTGGTCGACGCAGTCGGTCGACGCGGTCAGGACGACGCGCTGAGCAGAACCGCCGCGACGCCGATCGCCGCGAGGCCCGCCGCGAGCCAGGCGGCCTCCGGGAGGTACTCGCGTGGGGCGGTGACCAGCGGCCCCGGGCTGTCCACGTCGCGGATCCGGGCGATGCGTCGGCGGTGCGCCCGCAGCGCCAGGACGAGGCACGGCCCGCAGAGCACGAGCAGCACCCCGGCGACCACCTGGGACCAGGCACCGTCGCCGAGCCCGACGACCACCGCCACGACCCCGGTCAGGGCGAAGAGGCCACCGGCCATGGCCGTGGCGAAGCCACGTCCCCACATGCTCTGCTCGCGGAGCTCGCCCCAGGTGACCGAGGCGTCGGCCGGGCCGCGGCGAGACGGCGCCGTGTCGTTCACTCGCCCGACGGCAGGCCGCCGTAGTCGTGCAGCCCTTGGAAGAAGAGGTTCACGCCCGTGAAGTTGAAGATCACGGTGGCGTAGCCGACGAGCACGAACCACGCCGCGCGCCGCCCGGACCAGCCCCGGGTCGTGCGGGCGTGCAGGTAGGCCGCGTAGACGACCCACACGACGAAGCTCCAGACCTCCTTGGGGTCCCAGCCCCAGTAGCGGCCCCACGTGTGCTCGGCCCAGACGGCGCCGGCCATGACGGTGAAGGTCCACAGGACGAAGCCCACGGCCGTGATCCGGAAGGACAGCGCCTCGAGGTCGCGCACCGGCGGGAGCGCGTCGAGCAGGGCCCAGCGCCGGGACGCGAGGCGCGGCGAGCCGGAGTCGCGCGCGTCCTTGAGCAGCTGCAGCGCGCTCGAGGCGAAGGAGACCGTGAGCAGCCCCGTCGCGATCGTCGCGATCGACACGTGGATCACGAGCCAGTAGCTCTGCAGCGCGGGCTCGACGGGGCTGGCCGGCGTGTAGAACACGGCGAGGCCGATGCCCAGCGCGACGACGGCGAGCCCGATGACGATCGTGCCGAGGAAGCGCAGGTCGCGCCGGCGGCACAGCACGAGGAACGTCACGACGGCGACGAGCGTCCCGACCAGCGTGAACTCGTACATGTTGGCCCACGGCACGCGGCCCGCGGCGACGCCGCGCAGCACCGTGCCGGCCCCGTGCAGGAGCACGCCGAGGATCGTCGTCGACATCGCGATGCCGGCGGCGCGGCGTCGGCGCGGGGCCGCGTCCGCGGGCATCCCGTCCGCGGGTTCCGGCTCGAGGGCGGGCGCCGAGGCCCCTGCCGCGCCGACGAGCGTCCGCTCGCCCACGCGCGCCCGCGTGTCCGCGAGGCGCGCCAGGTCGATCGAGAACGCCACGAGCGCGACCGCGTAGGCCGTCGTCGCGCCCCACACCAGCAGCGTGCTCAGCTCACCGAGACTCATCGTCCTGCCTCTCCGACGGCGCGTCGCGCACCGTGTCCATGACCCGCGCGAGCTCGTCCGCGAGGCCGACGTCGTCCCCCCGGGCCAGTGCGGCACCAGCGACCACTGTACGGCCGGCGCCGCCCGCCTCCTCGCCGGCGGTCACCCGCAGCCACAGCCGGCGGCGCGGGGTGAAGAGCGAGACCGAGAGCCCGACGAGCGCCACGACGGAGAACGCCAGGAGCCAGGGCAGCGACGGGTCGTGCCGCAGGTCGAGCGCCACGAACCGGGGCAGCCCCTGCCAGGTCAGCGTCCCGAGGCCGTCCGGCAGCTCGACCGTCTGGCCCGGCTCGACGAACAGCGTCACGGGGGTGCCGTCCGCCTCCGTCGCCTGCGTCATCGCGCTGGAGTCCAGCTCGTAGACGTTCTGCGGGATGCCCTCGTCCAGGCCGAGGTCGCCGGACCACACGCTGAGCACCAGCAGCGGCGCGTCGGGCTCCGGGCGCACCGAGGCGGCGGCGATCGGGCTCACCACGGCCGTCGGCAGCAGGACGCCGACGAGACCGATCTGGTCACCCGTCGAGACGTCCGGGACCTTGACCACCCCGTTGGACGTGTAGACGGCGTCCTGCGGCAGGAACGGCACGGTGCCCGCGAAGGCGACCTCCCCCGCGGCGTCGTGGACCACGAGGTCGGGCGCGTAGCCGTTGCCCTGCAGGTAGACCTTCGCGCCGCCCGCCGTGAGGGGGTGGTTGACGCGGATGGTCGCCTCGCGCGGCTGCTCGCCGGGCTCGGTCAGCGTGACGTCCGCCCGGAAGTCCTCGGCGCGGGCGTCGGCCGTGAAGCGCGAGGTGAAGGCGTCGAGGGTCAGGGTGAAGGGCACGAGGGAGCCCGGGTCGACGGCGGACCCGGCGCGGAACGTGTCGTAGTCAGTCATCGCGTTGGCGAAGCCCTCGCCCTCGATGACGATGGCCTGCCCGCGGTAGCTGAGCATCTGGCCGGTCGCGACCGAGACGAGGATGCCGAGGAGCGCGAGGTGGAACGCGATGTTGCCGCTCTCGCGCAGGTAGCCGCGCTCCGCCGAGACCTCCACGACGCCCGGTCCGGGGCGGGTGACGTCGACCCGGAACCGCGGGAGCCGGCGGAACCGGCCGACGAGGACGCGGCGCGCGGCCGCGGCGACGTCGTCCGGGGACGCGGCGACGGTGGCCTCGTCGCGGACGGCGAAGCGCTCGAACCGGCGCGGCGCGCGGGGCGGCCGGGCCCGCACGGCCCGCAGGTGGGTGCGCAGGCGCGGCAGGATGCAGCCCACGAGCGAGACGAACAGCAGCAGGTAGACGGCCGAGAACCAGACCGACGCGTAGACGTCGAAGAAGCCCAGGCGGTCCAGCCAGGGCCCGAGCGTCGGGTTGTCCTGCAGGTACCGCGCGACGGCGCCCGGGTCCTGCGGGTACTGCGGCAGCACCGAGCCCGGCACGGCCACGACGGCCAGCAGCATGAGGAGCATGAGCGCGACGCGCATGCTCGTGAGCTGGCGCCAGGTCCAGCGCAGGGTCCCGGCCAGGCCGAGGCGCGGCAGGACGGCGGGGTCGCCGGGACGGGCCGCGGGCGTCGCCTCGGGGCCGTCGTCGGTCTCCAGCCCCTCGGGCCGGTAGGGCGCGCGCGGGCTCACAGGACCGTCTCGTACCCGGCCACGAGGCCCTGGAGCGACGCGGTCCACGTACCCCACAGCCCGGTCACGAGCGCCAGACCGACGGCGACGAGCACGCCGCCACCGATGCGCATCACCGCGACGCGGTGCCGGCGCAGGAAGCCGAGCGCCCGCTGCGACCGCTCGAGGCCCAGCGCGACCAGCAGGAAGGGGAGCCCCAGGCCGAGGCAGTAGGCGACCGACAGCACGGCGCCACGCCCCGCCGAGGCGCCGTCGAGCGCGAGCGTGTAGACCGCGACGAGCGTCGGCCCGATGCACGGCGCCCAGCCGAGCCCGAAGACGACGCCGAGGAGCGGTGCGCCCCACAGCCCCGCCCGCGGCGCGACGTGCAGGCGGCGCTCGCGCTGACCGAACGGCAGCCAGCCGAGGAACGCGAGGCCCATGAGGACGACGACGACGCCCAGCACCCGCGTGACGGGGTCGCTCCACTGCGCCAGCACCGCACCGAGGGAACCGGCGAGCACGCCGAAGAGGACGAAGACCAGCGTGAACCCGGCGACGAAGAGGCCCACGCCCACCAGGAGCCGGCCGCGGCGCACGTCGGTGAGCGTGGCGCCCGCGGGGTCCCCGGGCGACCGGCCGGCGCGGCTCGCCCCGGCCATGCCCGTCACGTAGCCCAGGTACCCGGGCACGAGCGGGAGCACGCACGGCGACGCGAACGACACCAGCCCCGCGAGGAGCGCGAGCGGGATCGCCAGCAGCATGGAGCCGCCGAGGACCGTCCCCGTGACGTCGCCCATGCTCAGGCGGGCTCGGCGAGCAGGTCGTCGATGACGGCACGCAGCGTCGAGCCGTCGGCCTTGCCGAGGATGCGCGCGGCCACGTCGCCCTCGCGGTCCAGGATCACCGTGGTGGGCACGGCGCGCAGCGGCACGACCCCCGAGAGGCTCGCGACGGCGTGGCTCTGCGCGTCGTCGAGGGAGGGGTACGGCACCGCGAACGTGCGCTCGAAGGCCTGGGCGGCGCCGGCGTCGTCGGTCGTGTTGATGCCGAGCAGGCGCACCCCCTGGTCGGCGTAGTCCTCGGCGATCGCCACCAGGTCCGGCGCCTCGGCGCGGCACGGCGGGCACTCCGCGTACCAGGTGTTGAGCACGACGACGTCGCCGCGCCACTGCGCGATGTCGATCGCGGCGCCGCTGTAGTCGGTGCCGGCGACCTCCACCGGGCCCTCGCGGTCGTCGGCGGGCCACGTGGTGACGGACTCGTCGCCCGAGACGTAGCCGGCCTCGCCGCCGTCCTCGGTCCAGCCGCCGTCCACGCTCGGGCCGCACCCGGCCAGCAGCAGGGCGACGCCGACGAGGCCGGCGGCGCGCGCGGAGCTCCGCATCACGCCCCCGGGACCGTCTTCACGCGCGGCAGGAGGTCGCCCGCGGGCTCGGCGTACGTGATCCCGGTGAGCCGGTCCCCGTCGTAGTGCAGCGAGGTCAGGGAGGCGACGGAGCACTCCCGCTTGCGCGGGTCGTGCCACAGGCGCCGCCCCTGGAGCGCCTGGCGCGTGACCCAGATCGGCAGCTGGTGGCTCACGACCACGGCCTCGTGCCCGGCGGCGGCGTCCCGCGCGGCGGCGACGCCGGCGAGCATGCGCGCGACCTGCTCGCGGTACGGCTCGCCCCACGAGGGCCGGAACGGGTTCCAGAGGTAGGGCCAGTGCGCGGGGCGCCGCAGCGACCCGTCCCCCACGCCGAAGGTCTTGCCCTCGAAGTGGTTCTTCGCCTCGAGCAGCCGCTCGTCGCTCGCGACGTCGAGGCCGAAGGCGGCGGCGATGGGGGCGGCGGTCTCCTGCGCGCGCTGCAGCGGCGAGGCCACGACGTGCACGACGTCGTGCCGCGGCTCGCCCAGCGGTCCCTCCCCCGCGAGGTGGGCGGCGATGCGCTCGGCCATGGCCACGCCCCGCTCGGACAGGCGGAACCCGGTCAGCCGGCCGTAGAGGACGCCGTCAGGGTTGTGCACCTCGCCGTGGCGCATGAGGTGGACGGTGGTCGTCGGCATGCGTCGATTCTCGCCCATCCGCGGGGGTGCCCGGTGCGACCCCCGCCCGGTGGCGCGCTCAGGCGTCGTCGGGGCCCGCGGCCAGGCGCTCCATCGCGGCACCCAGCGCCACCATCTGCTCGTCGCTGAGCAGCTCGACGAGGTTGGCGCGCACGGCGCGCACGTGCCCGGGCGCCGCCTCGACGAGGAGCGCGTAGCCGTCGTCGGTCATGACGCAGTTGACGCCCCGGCCGTCGACGAGGCAGTTCTCGCGGCGCACCACGCCGCGCCGCTCGAGCCGCGTGACGGTGTGGGTGAGGCGGCTGCGGGAGTGGACGAGCGAGGAGGCGAGCTCCGACATCCGCAGGGTGCGGTCCGGGACCTCGGAGAGCCGGACGAGGATCTCGTACTCGCTCAGCGACAGGCCGCAGTCCTGGTCGAGCTGGCGCGTGAGCGCCTCGGCGACCCGGGCGGTCCCGGACAGGTACGCGCGCCAGGCGCGCTGCTGCTCGGCGGTGAGCCAAGGTGTCGTGTCGGCGCCCGGCGCCGCGGTGCGCGCTGCGGCGGCTCCGGTCGGGGCCGTGGCCCGGGTCCGCGTCTCAGCCGTCATGATCTTCCCCCTCCGTCCCGATCAGGGTGCCACGACGGCCGCGCGGACGGCGGTCGAACGGTTGTGCCCCCGTCCCGGGTGTAGTAGAAATATCAACGAGAGGTTGATTGTTCAACCAATCGACCGACCGCCACAGACCACCACCGAGGAGCACCCATGAGCACGACCACCCTGCCGACCGGCGTCACCACCGGCACCTGGAGCATCGAGCCGTCGCACAGCTCGGCGTCCTTCACGGTCCGCCACGCGGGCATCTCCAAGACCCGCGGCACCGTCGCGATCACCGACGGCACCGTGACCATCGGCGAGGACCTCGCGTCCTCGAGCGTCACCGCCACGCTCGACCCGGCGACGATCGACACCCGCGACACGAACCGTGACGGCCACCTCAAGAGCGCCGACTTCTTCGAGGTCGAGACGTACCCGACGTGGACCTTCGCCTCGACGTCGATCCGCGCCGAGGACGACGACGAGTACGTGCTGGTCGGCGACCTCACGATCCACGGCGTCACGCGCGAGGTCGAGCTCGAGGTCGAGTTCAACGGCGCGGCCACCGACCCCTTCGGCGCCTCCCGCCTCGGCTTCTCCGCGAAGACCGAGCTGTCGCGCAAGGACTTCGGGCTGACGTGGAACGCGGCGCTCGAGACCGGCGGCGTGCTCGTCTCGGACAAGGTCAAGGTCGCGCTCGAGATCGAGGCCGTCAAGGCCTGACCGGGCCCTCGGCTCGACGCCGCGCCCCCGCCGGTCCGCCGGCGGGGCACGGCCGCGTCCGGCCCCGCGCCGTCGGGCCTCAGGCGCGCGCGGCGCCCTTGCGGCGCTCGTGGAACGCGAGGATCTGCAGCTCCGTGGCGAGGTCGACCGAGCGCACGTCGACGTCGGCCGGGACCTGGAGCACGCACGGCGCGAAGGTGAGGATGCCGGTCACGCCCGCGGCGACGAGGCGGTCGCAGACGTCCTGCGCGACCCCTGCCGGCGTCGCCAGGACCGCGAGGCGCGCGCCCTCGCGCCGCACGACGTCCTCGAGGTCGCGCCCGTGCTCGACCACCAGCCCGGACACGGTCGTCCCGACGATGTCCGGACCCGTGTCCACGAGCGCCGCGACCCGGAAGCCCTTGCCGGTGCCCGCCACGTAGTTGGCGAGCGCGTGCCCGAGGTTGCCCAGGCCGACGATGACGACGGCGAGGTCCCCCATGAGCCCGAGGGCGGCGGCCACCTGCGCCTCGAGGTGGTCCACCTCGTACCCGACGCCCCGCACCCCGTGCGAGCCGAGGAAGGACAGGTCCCGCCGCAGCTGCGCGGACCCCACGCCCGCGAGCTCGGCGAGCTCGCCCGACGACGTCCGCTCCACCCCCCGCTCGGCGAGCTGCTCGAGCGCGCGCAGGTAGATGGGCAGGCGCGCGACGGTCGAGGCCGGCACCGGGCGTGCCGTCATGCGCGACCCGCCGCGAGCGCGCGCCGCACGCGTCCGGCGTCGATCCGCCAGTAGCCCTGCTGCACGCCGTCGACGACCACCACGGGCACGAGCTCCCCGTAGCGCTCCACCAGCTCCGCGGCGTCCGGCGCCGTGTCGATGTCGATCTCGCTCACCCCGGCGCCCGCCTCGGCGGCCACGGGGGCGACGACGTCGCGCGCGACCTCGCACAGGTGGCAGCCGGAACGGACGTAGAGGACCACCCGTTCGCCCACCCGGTCGCTCATGCGCCCAACCCTAGGGGAGTCGTTACAGTGACCGGGTGGCCGAGCCGAGACCGGGACGATCCGAGCTCCCGGGCTCCGACGCGGAGTCCGGTCGGGCCGCCGTGGCGGCCCACCACCGCAGCCTCGACGAGGCCGACGCCAGGACCGCCGCGTTCTTCGACCTCGACAACACGATCATCCGCGGCGCGAGCGCCTTCCACCTCGCCGTCGGGCTCCGGCGGCGCGGGTTCTTCGGCACCAAGGACCTCGTGACGTTCGCGCTGCACCAGGCGCACTACCTGATGTTCGGCGAGGACGTCGAGAAGATCGACCAGGTCCGCTCGCGCGCGCTGTCGATCGTGGCCGGCAAGTCCGTGGCCGAGATCGCGGCGATCGGCGAGGAGGTGTGGGACGAGGTCCTCTCGCTGCGCATCTTCCCCGGCACCCAGGCGCTCCTCAACCGCCACCTCGAGGCCGGCCACCAGGTGTGGATCATCACCGCGAGCCCGGTCGAGATCGGCGAGCTGATCGGCCGCCGGCTCGGCGTCACCGGCGCGCTGGGCACCGTCGCCGAGCACCGCGACGGCTTCTACACCGGCCGCCTCGTCGGCGACCTGCTCCACGGCCGCGCGAAGGAGAGCGCCGTCGCCGAGCTGGCCCGGCGCGAGGACATCGACCTGGCGCGCTCGTACGCCTACGGCGACTCGACCAACGACGTGCCGATCCTGTCCTCGGTCGGCCACCCCGTCGCGATCAACCCGGACGCCCGCCTGCGCCGCCACGCGCGCAAGGTCGGCTGGCCCGTGCGCGAGTTCCGCGGCCGCCGGCGTACCGCCGCGCGCCGCAGCATGTACACCGCCAGCGGGGCGGGCGCCGCGTGGGTCGCCGGTCTGATCCTGCGCGCGGTCCGCCGCCAGCTGCGCGGCTGACCGGTCCCGCGCGGCTCCGGGGCCCGACGGCGCCTGCCACGGCGACGCACCCTGCGGACGCGACGAGGGCCCGGCCGGAGCCGGGCCCTCGTCGAGGTCCTTCGCGTCAGCGCCCTCGCGGGCGCGCGCTCACTTCTTGTTGCGGCGCTGGTGGCGCGTCTTGCGCAGCAGTTTGCGGTGCTTCTTCTTGGCCATGCGCTTGCGGCGCTTCTTGATGACGGAGCCCACGTGTCCTCGCAACTGTGATCGGTGTGCCGGCGGTCCTGGTGATGTCAGCGGCCTCTCGGCCACCGACCAGCCCGCGCTCGGGAAAGTCCGCCGTCACTCTACCGTGCCCGGGCAGGTGCCCGCGCCGGAAGAGGTCCCGGCAGGGTCAGGACGACATGCGGTCGCGGTCGGACGACTCGACCGACGACGCCGCGAGGTACGCCTCGAGCGCGTCCTGCGGTACCCGGTAGGAGCGTCCGACCCGCACGGCCGGCAGCTCCCCGGAGTGGACCAGGCGGTAGACGGTCATCTTCGACAGCCGCATGGTCTCGGCCACCTCCGCGACGGTGAAGTACCGCAGGCGTGGCCGCTCCTGACCACCACTCATCCTGGCCTCGTCCCTCACGGAGCAGATCCGTCGCACGCGGCGGGCCGCGCGGACGGGATGCAGAGCTGGTGCGGCGATCGCCGCGTGCCCCAACCGTAGTGGCCTGTGGGGCTGGAGTGAAAGAGGAGCACGCCGCGCCTCACCCGGTCAGTCGTACAGCGGGTCCAGGTCGAACCAGGGGAAGACCGTCTGGCGCGTGGCCAGGATGATCCGGTCGACGTCGTCGGCCGGGTCGTAGCCCTCGCTCCAAGGCCGCGGCTGCGCGGTCTCGCCGTCCCCCATCGTCGCGGGCACGGGGAAGCCGACCACCCCGGCCGCGTACTCGCGCCACCGCTCCGGCACCGCGGCGTCGACCGGCACGGGCACGTGCGCCGCGAGGGCGAGCAGGTGCGTCCAGGCGCGCGGCACCACCTGGGCGACCGCGTACCCCCCGCCGCCGAGGGCGAGCCAGCGCCCGTCGGCGACCTCGTGCGTGAGGTCGTGCACGAGCTCGGCCGCGGCGCGCTGCGCGTCGACGGACACCGAGAGGTTGGTGAGCGGGTCCAGGCCGTGCGCGTCGCACCCGTGCTGGCTGACGACCACCTGGGGGCGGAACGCCCGCGCCAGCGGCGGCACGACCGAGCGGACCGCGCGCAGCCACGGCGCGTCCGACGTCCCGGCCGGGAGCGCGACGTTCACGGCACCGCCGCGCGCGTCGGGGCCGCCGACGTCGGTGGTGTGACCGCTCCCCGGGAACAGGGACAGCCCGCTCTCGTGCACGGAGACGGTCAGCACGCGGGGGTCGTCCCAGAAGGCCTTCTCGACGCCGTCGCCGTGGTGCGCGTCCAGGTCGACGTACAGGACGCGCTCCGCCCCGAGCGCGAGCAGGCGCCGCACGGCCGCGACGACGTCGTTGTAGACGCAGAACCCCGACGCGTGGTCCGCCATGGCGTGGTGCATCCCGCCCCCGACGTTCACCGCGTGCCCGCACGCGCCGTCCCAGATCGCCTCGGCGGCCCGCACGCTCCCGTCGACGATGCGTGCGGCGGCCTCGTGCATGCCCGGGAACACCGGGTCGTCGTCCGTCCCCAGGCCGTGCTCGAGGTCGGTCTCGCCCGTGGTCGACGCGCGCCGGACGGCCGCGACGTACGCGGCGTCGTGCGCCGTCAGCAGGACGTCGTCGTCGGCCGGCTCCGCGCCCACCAGCTCGACTCCCGGCGCGTCCAGCACGCCGAGCTCGCGCGCGAGGCGGAAGGTCAGGTCAAGGCGCAGCGGGTTCATCGGGTGCTGCTCGCCGAAGTCGTACCCGAGCATGGCGTCGGACCAGACGAAACGGGTGGGCGCCATGCCTCACCGTAGCCCGCGACGTGCCAGAGTTGGCCGTCGAGCAGCGGCCGCCAGGACCAGGAGGTGCGGGGATGGAGCTGCCCCGCAGGCTCTTCGCCGGCCGGGAGTTCGTGGACCGCGCCGCGCGCCAGTCCCCGGCACGGCTCGCGCTGGTCGTCTTCGCGGCGGTCATCGCGCTCTTCACCGTGCTGCTGCTGCTCCCGCAGGCGACGGCGAGCGGCGAGCGCGCGCCGTTCGTCGACGCGGTCTTCACCGCCGTCTCCGCCGTCTGCGTCACGGGTCTGACGACCGTCAGCACGGGCACCTACTGGTCGATGTTCGGTCAGGTGGTCATCCTCGTCGGGATCAAGGTCGGCGGGCTCGGCGTGATGACCCTCGCCTCGCTGCTCGGCATCGCCGTCTCCCGGCGCATCGGCCTCACCCAGAAGCTGCTCACCGCGAGCGAGACCCGCTCGTCGGGGCTGGGCGAGGTGGGCTCGCTCCTGCGCGTCGTCATCCTGACGTCGACGTCCCTCGAGGTGCTCATCGCGCTCGCGCTCATCCCGCGGTTCGCGGTGGTCGGCGAGGACCTCGGCGAGGCCGTGTGGCACGGCGTCTTCTACGCGATCTCGGCCTTCAACAACGCCGGCTTCGTCCCGACGGCCGAGGGCCTGGGGCCGTTCGTGTCCGACTGGTGGATCGGGATGCCGATCGTCGTCGGCGTCTTCATCGGGTCGCTCGGCTTCCCCGTCATCCTCAACGTGGTGCAGCGACGGCGCGACGTGCGGCGCTGGAGCCTGCACACCAAGCTCACGGTGACGACGTCGGGGGCGCTCGTCGTGCTCGGCACCGTCCTCATCGCCGCGTCCGAGTGGGGCAACCGGGCGACGTTCGGCACCCTGGACACGTCGGGCAAGGTGATCGCCGCGCTCTTCGCCGGCGTCATGCCGCGGTCCGGCGGGTTCTCGACCGTGGACGTCGGGGAGATGAAGGAGTCGACGTGGCTCATCAACGACGCGCTGATGTTCGTCGGCGGCGGTAGCGCCTCGACGGCGGGCGGCATCAAGGTGACGACGCTCGCCGTGATGCTCCTCGCCATCATCGCCGAGGCGCGCGGCGACCGGGACGTCGAGGCGTTCGGCCGTCGCATCCCGCGCGAGACGCTCCGGCTGGCGGTCGCCGTGGTCTTCGTGGGCGCGACGGCGGTGCTCGTCGCGACGCTCGCGCTGCTCGAGATCACCGACCTGAGCCTCGACGTCGTGCTGTTCGAGGTGATCTCGGCGTTCGCCACGGTGGGTCTGTCGACGGGCATCACCGCCGACCTGCCGGACCAGGGCAAGTACGTGCTCGCGGCGCTCATGTTCGTGGGCCGCACGGGCACCATCACGTTCGCAGCCGCGCTCGCGCTGCGCGACCGGCGCCGGGTCATCCGGTACCCCGAGGAGAGGCCGATCATTGGCTGACAACCCGTTCCGCCGCAGCGCCGAAGGGCCCCACGGCCTGGAGGCCCCCGCCCCCGAGCGCACCACGCGCGTGCCCGGCCGCCGCGGGGCCGAGAAGGAGGAGGTCCGCGACGGCGGCGTGCTCGTCGTCGGCCTGGGCCGCTTCGGCTCCTCGATCGCGCTGACCCTGGACCGGCTGGGTCACGACGTCCTCGCCGTCGAGCGGGAGTCCTCGCTCGTCCAGCACTACACGGGCCGGTTCCCGCTCGTCGAGGCCGACGCGACCAACCCCGAGGCGCTCGTCCAGCTGGGCGCCAAGGACTTCCCGGTCGCGGTCGTCGGCGTCGGCACGTCGCTGGAGGCGAGCGTGCTCATCACGGCCAACCTGGTCGACCTGGACACGCCGCAGATCTGGGCCAAGGCCATCTCGGTGGAGCACTCGCGCATCCTGCAGCGGATCGGGGCGCACCACGTGGTGCTGCCCGAGGCCGACGCCGGCAACCGCGTGGCCCACCTGGTCTCGGGCAAGCTGCTCGACTACATCGAGGTCGAGGACGGCTTCACGATCGTCAAGATGCGGCCGCCGCGCGAGACGCAGGGCTTCACGATCGCGCAGTCGCAGATCCGCAAGCGGTACGGCGTCACGGTCATCGGTGTGAAGCCGCCGGGCGAGGAGTTCGTCTACGCGACGGACGAGACGCGGATCTCGGCCAACGACCTGCTCATCGTCTCCGGCCACGCCGACCTGCTGGAGCGCTTCGCGGCGCGTCCCTGACCCGGCTAGCGTCGCCGGACGGCGATGACCCGCTGGAGGACGACGAAGGCGAGCAGCAGGCCGCCGATGACGATGCGGGTCCACCACGAGCTGAGCGTGCCCTCGAACGTGATGATCGTCTGGATGAGGCCGAGCACCAGGACGCCGACCACGGAGCCGACGACGAAGCCGCTGCCTCCCGTGAGGAGCGTGCCGCCGATGACGACGGCGGCGATCGCGTCGAGCTCCATGCCGACGCCGGTGAGCGAGTAGCCGGACCGCGAGTAGATGGTGAACAGGAGCCCGCCGATGCCCGCGCACGTCCCGCTGATCACGTACACGAGCACCTTGGTGCGCGCGACCGGCAGGCCCATGAGCATGGCGGACTGCTCCCCGCCCCCGATGGCGTAGACCGTGCGGCCGAACTGGGTGTGGTGCAGCACGAACCACGCGACCGCCACCACGGCGAGCGCGATCATGACGCTCGGCGTGAGGTTCCAGTCGCCGATCGGGATGCGGTACGCCGAGAGGAAGACGATCGTCGGGTCGTTGATCGGGATGGAGCTCAGGCTGATGACGTAGCAGAGCCCGCGCGCGAGGAACATCGCGGCGAGCGTCGCGATGAACGGTTGGATCTCGAAGACGTGGACCATGACGCCCACGAGCAGGCCGATGACCGCGCCGACGAGCACGACGAGCGGGATGACCACGGCGGCCGGCCACCCGGACTGCAGGAGCGTCGCCGCGACCACGCCGACGAGCGCCACGACCGCACCGACCGACAGGTCGATGCCGCCCGTGAGGATGACGAACGTCAGCCCGACGGCGAGCACGATGAGGAACGAGTTGTTGATGAACAGGTTCGACATCACGCGCCCCGAGAGGAACGTGTCGTAGCGGCTCCCGCCGACGGCCAGCATCGCGACGAGCACCACGAGCGTGCCGACGACGGGCAGGTACCGGGCGTCGAGGGAGGGCCGACGGCGCCTGCCCCCCGCGACGACGTCCGCCGCGCGGCCCGTGCCGAGCGCCTGGTCGGTCGTCATCAGGCCGCCACCTCCGTCCGGGCCGGGACCGGCACGCCGCGGCGGGCCGCGAGGCGCCGGCGCAGGGCCGGGGACTGCGCGAGGCAGACGGCGATCACCACCACGGCCTTGAAGAGCGGGGTGACGGACCCCGAGATGCCCAGGATCGTCACGCTGATCGTCAGCGTCTTGATCACCAGGACACCCACGAGGGTGCCGCTGAGCGAGAACTTGCCGCCCGCGAGCGACGTCCCGCCGATGACCACCGCGAGGATCGCGTCGAGCTCGATGAACAGCCCGACGTTGTTGGCGTCGGCCGCCATGACGTCGGCGCTCATCATCAGGCCGGCGACCCCGGCGAAGAGGCCGGTGAGCGCATAGACCGTCCAGGTGATGCTGCGCGCACGCACGCCCGCCAGGCGGCTCGCCTCGGGGTTGATCCCGACGGACTCGACGAGCATGCCGAGCGCCGTGCGGCGCGTCAGCAGCGCGACGACGACGAAGATCACCCCCGCGATGACGACGGGGACCGGGAGGCCCAGCAGGAAGCCCGAGCCGATCGTCTTGTACGGCGGGCTGTTGACGGTCGTGATCATGCCGCCCGTGATGAGCATCGCGATCCCCCGGCCCGCCGTCATGAGGACGAGGGTCGCGATGATCGGTTGTATCCCGAGCACGGCGACGAGGAACCCGTTCCACGTGCCCAGCAGCAGGCCCAGCACGAGCGCCAGGCCGACGGCCGTCACGACGGTGCCGAGCGCCGCGGGGTCGGGTGCCGAGGCGATGTAGCTCAGGGCCACGGCGCCCGAGACGGCGATCACGGCGCCGACGGACAGGTCGATGCCGCGCGTCGCGATGACCAGCGTCATGCCGAGCGCGACCAGGAGCAGCGGCGCGCTCTGACGCAGGACGTCGATCAGCGCGCCGTACAGGTGGCCGTCCTGGACCCGGACGCGCAGGAACGTCGGCGTCCGCAGGGCGTTCGCGACGATCAGCGCGACGAGCGCCACGACGGGCCAGAACAGGCGGTGCCGGACCACGGTCGTCACGCGTGCGCACCCCCCGCGATGAGCCCGACGACGTCGTCGAGCCCGACGTCCTCCCCGTTGACCAGCTCGGCCACCTTGACCCGGTCGCGCATGACGGCGATGCGATGGCTCAGGCGCAGGACCTCCTCGAGCTCGGCCGAGACGAACACGACCGACATCCCGTCCTCGGCGAGCGACGCGATGAGCCGCTGGATCTCGGCCTTGGCACCGACGTCGATGCCGCGGGTCGGTTCGTCGAGCACGAGCACCGTGGGCGCCGTCGCGAGCCATCGCGCGAGGAGCACCTTCTGCTGGTTGCCGCCGGAGAGGTTGCGCACGAGCGCCTCGGGGTCCGCCGGCCGGATGCCCAGGGCCTCGATGTACCGCGTGACGACCTCGTCGACGCGGCGGCGCGGCAGCCGCCGCCAGCCGCGCTCGGCCTGCAGGCCGAGCACGATGTTCTCCCGGACGCTGAGGTCCCCGACGATCCCCTCCGCCTTGCGGTGCTCGGAGGAGAACGCGATCCCCCGCCGGAGCGCCGCGCGGGGCGTCCGCAGGCGTGTGGGCACCCCCTGCACCTCGAGGTGCCCCTGGTCGGCGTGGTCGGCGCCGACCAGGAGGCGCACGAGCTCGGTGCGCCCCGAGCCGAGGAGCCCGGCGAGGCCGACCACCTCGCCCTCGTAGAGGTCGAGGTCGAACGCCTGCACCGCCCTCCGCCGGCCGAGGCCGACCGCCGTCAGCACCGGGGGGGCGTCCGGCCGGTGCCCGGCGGAGCGCTCCGTCCGCTCCTCGAGCCGCTCGAGGGTCGCCAGGGACGTGCCGATCATCGCCGAGACCAGCTCGAGCCGCGGCAGCTCGGACGTCCGGTGGACGCCGACGACCCGGCCGTTGCGCAGGATCGTCATCCGGTCCGAGATCTCGTAGACCTGCTCCAGGAAGTGCGAGACGAAGAGGATCGCGACGCCCTGGTCGCGCAGCGTCCGCACGATCCGGAACAGCGTCGCGACCTCGTCGGCGTCGAGGCTGGACGTCGGCTCGTCGAGCACCAGGACGCGGGCCTCGACGACCATCGCCCGGCAGATCGCGACCAGCTGCTGCACGGCCAGCGAGTGCGTGCCGAGCACCGAGCGCGGGTCGAGGTCGAGACCGAGCCGCGCCAGGTGCTCGGCGGCGCGCCGGCGCAGCCGGGGCCAGTCGACCGCCCCGAACCGCCGCGGTTCGTGACCCAGCATGATGTTCTCCGCGACCGAGAGGTTCTCGCAGAGGTTCACCTCCTGGTAGACGGTGCTGATCCCCGCGGCCTGCGCCTGCGCCGGCCCGCCGAGCGCCACCTCACGTCCCCCCACGCGGATCGTCCCGCTGTCGATCGCGTAGACGCCGGTGAGCGCCTTGATGAGCGTCGACTTCCCCGCGCCGTTCTCCCCCATCAGGGCGTGCACCTCCCCGGGGAACAGGCGCAGGTCGACGTCCTGCAGCGCCTTGACGCCGGGGAACTCGATCGAGATGGCGGTCATCTCCACGACCGGCTCGGTCGTCGTCATCGCGGCGGCCTCAGTACTGCCGGTCCGGCAGGGCCTCCTGGGCGGCCTCCTGGTCGAACGCGAGGTCCTCCACGACGATCCGCTTCTCGACCTCCTCGCCGGCCATCACCTGCTGGATGATCTCGGCGAGGTCCGGGCCGAGCAGCGGGTTGCACTCGACGATGTAGTCGATCTTCCCGTCGGCCAGCGCCTGCATCCCGTCCTTGACGGCGTCGATCGTGACGATCTTGATGTCCTCGCCGGGGACCATGCCCGCGGCCTCGATCGCCTCGATGGCCCCGAGGCCCATGTCGTCGTTGTGGGCGAACACGAGGTCGATGTCCTCGTGCGCCTGGAGGAAGCCCTCCATGACGGCCTTGCCCTCGGTGCGCGTGAAGTTGCCGGTCTGCGACGCGATGATCTCGATGTTCGGGTTGTCGGCGGTCGCGGACTCGAAGCCCTCCTTGCGGTCGATCGCCGGCGCGGACCCGGTGGTGCCCTGGAGCTCGACGACGTTCAGCGGCTCGGTGCCGAGGTTCTCGGACACCCACTCGCCCACCATCTCGCCCTCCTTGACGAAGTCCGAGCCGATGAACGAGACGTAGAGCGAGTCGTCCTGCGAGTCGACCGCCCGGTCCGTGAGCACGACGGGGATCCCCGCGGCCTTCGCCTCCTCGAGCACGTCGTCCCAGCCGGACTCGACCACCGGCGAGAAGGCGATGACGTCCACGCCCTGCGCGATGTAGGTGCGGATCGCCTGGATCTGGTTCTCCTGCTTCTGCTGGGCGTCGGAGAACTTGAGGTCGAAGCCGTTCTCCTGCGTGAGCGTCTCCTGGATCGAGGCCGTGTTGGCGGCCCGCCAGCCGCTCTCCGCGCCGACCTGGGAGAACCCCACGACGATGAGCTCGTCCTCGCCGCCGCCGCCCTCCGCCTCCGTGGCGGGCTCCTGCTCGACCGGGTCCGTCGTCCCCCCGCACGCGGAGAGCACGAGCACCGCCGCCGCAGCGGCCGTTGCCACCAGGTGTCGCTTCATGAGTGACGTCCTTGTCCTCGCGGGTCCCGGCCCGGGGCCGGGGCGGGTCGCCGTCGATCCGCTGCGTCGAGTGTGTTAGCGCTCACACATACGGTCAAGTGACCCAGGTCACATCTCGATAACGGTCGAATCGCGCCGAACCGGCGCACGACGACGCCCGGCCTGCCGAGGCGGACCGGGCGTCGTGTCGTGCGAGGCCGCGCGCGTCGCGCGGCGTGAGGAGGCGTCAGCGAGCGGAGCCCGCGCGGCGCTTGTTGTAGACGTCGAAGGCGACGGCCAGCAGGAGCACGAGACCCTTGACGACCTGCTGGACAGACTGGTCGATGCTCATGAGCTGCATGCCGTTGCTCATGACGGCCATGATCAGGCCGCCGACCATGGCGCCGCTGACCTTGCCGACACCACCGGTCACCGCCGCGCCGCCGATGAAGCACGCGGCGATGGCGTCGAGCTCGAACATCTGGCCGGCGTTCGGCTGCGCGCCGTTGGACCGGGCCGAGTAGACCGCACCGGCGACGCCGGCGAGGAAGCCCATGTTGACGAAGATCCAGAAGTTGACCCACCGGACCTTGACACCCGACAGCTGGGCGGCGGAGAGGTTGCCACCGATCGCGTAGACGTGCCGGCCGAACACCGTGCGGTTCGTGACCAGGCCGTACACGAGGATCAGCACCGCGAGGATGATGAGCACGTTCGGCAGGCCGCGACTCGTCGCGAGCTGCCAGGCGAACCACATCACGAGCGCCGCGACCAGCACGATCTTCAGCACGAAGAGCGGGAAGGCCTCGACGGCCTGCTGGTAGCGCACGCGGGCCTGGCGGCTGCGCCACTGGCTGAACGCGTACCCGGCGATGGCGATGCCGAAGATCACCAGGGTGAACGCGTCGAACCCGTTGCCGCCGATGAGGCCGTTCTGGAAGCCCGAGGCGATCTGGCTGTACTCGCGCGGGAACGGCGAGAGCGAGATGTTGCCGAGCACCAGCAGGGTCGCGCCGCGGAACAGCAGCATGCCGGCGAGCGTGACGATGAACGCCGGGATCCCGACGAACGCGACCCAGAAGCCCTGCCACGCGCCGACGAGCAGGCCCACGACGAGCGCCGCGACGATGCCCATCCACCAGGGCAGGCCGTTCTTGATGACCAGGGTCGCCGCGACGGCGCCGGTGAAGGCCACCACCGCGCCGACCGAGAGGTCGATGTGACCGGCGATGATCACGATGACCATCCCGATCGCGAGGATGAGGATGTAGGAGTACTGCAGGACGATGTTCGAGATGTTCGCGGGGCTCAGCAGCAGGCCGTCGCTCAGGATCGCGAACAGCCCGACGATGAACACGAACGCGATGTAGATACCGCTCTGCCGCATGTTCCGGGTCGCGAGCTCCCGGATGTTGGCGATGCCAGTCATTGCACCTGTTCCTTTTCCTGCGTCATGAGCTCCATGAGGCGCTCCTGGCTGGCCTCGGCGACGTCGACCTCGCCCGTGATCCGCCCGAAGGCGAGCGTGTAGATCCGGTCGCAGATGCCGAGCAGCTCGGGCAGCTCGCTCGAGATGACGACGACCGCCTTACCTGCGGCCACCAAGCGGTTGATGATCGTGTAGATCTCGTACTTCGCGCCGACGTCGATCCCCCGCGTGGGCTCGTCCAGGATGAGGACGTCCGCGTCGGTGTAGATCCACTTGCTCAGCACGACCTTCTGCTGGTTGCCACCGGAGAGCTTGCCCACGACGGACAGCACGCTGGGGGCCTTGATGTTCATGCTCGCGCGGTACTCCTCCGCGACCTTGACCTCCTCGTTGCTGTTCACCCAGCCGTGGCTGGACAGCTTCGGCAGGCCCGCGGCCGAGATGTTGCGCTTGATGTCCTCGATGAGGTTCAGGCCGTACCGCTTGCGGTCCTCGGTGGCGTAGGCGATGCCCTGGGCGATGGCCTCGCTCACCGACCGGAGCCTGATCTCCTCGCCGCGCTTGTAGAGGCGACCGGTGATGTCACGCCCGTAGCTGCGCCCGAAGATGCTCATGGCCAGCTCGGTCCGGCCCGCGCCCATGAGGCCGGCGATGCCGATGACCTCGCCCGCCCGCACCGAGAAGCTCGCGCCGTCCACGACGACGCGGCCCAGCTGCGTGGGGTGGTGGACGGTCCAGTCCTCGACCCGCAGCACCTCCTCGCCGACGCTGGGCGTCCGCTCGGGGTAGCGGTGCTCGAGGTCGCGGCCGACCATCCCCCTGATGATCCGGTCCTGCGTCGAGGTGGGATCGCTCATGTCGAGCGTCTCGATGGTGCGGCCGTCGCGGATGATCGTCGTGCGGTCCGCGATCTCCTCGATCTCGTTGAGCTTGTGCGAGATCATGATCGAGGTGATGCCCTGGGACTGCAGCTGGCGCAGCAGCCCGAGCAGGTGCTCGGAGTCCGTGTCGTTCAGCGCCGCCGTCGGCTCGTCGAGGATGAGCAGCTTGACCTCCTTCGAGAGCGCCTTCGCGATCTCGATGAGCTGCTGCTTGCCCACGCCGAGCTGGGCGACGGGCGTCGTCGGGTTCTCGTCCAGGCCCACGCGCGCGAGGAGCTTGGCCGCCTCGGCGTTGGTGTGGTTCCAGTCGATGAGGCCGCCGCGCCCGCGCTGCTCGTTGCCGAGGTAGATGTTCTCGGCGACCGACAGGTACGGGACCAGGGCGAGCTCCTGGTGGATGATGACGATGCCCCTGTGCTCGGAGTCGTTGATCGACCCGAAGCGCACCGGCTCGCCGTCGAAGAGGATCTCGCCCTCGTACGTGCCGTGGGGGTACACGCCCGACAGGACCTTCATCAGGGTGGACTTGCCGGCGCCGTTCTCGCCGCAGATCGCGTGGATCTCACCGCGCTCGACGCTCAGGTTCACGTCCTGGAGCGCCTTGACGCCCGGGAACGTCTTGGTGATGGAACGCATCTCCAAGATGGTGCTGCTCATGCGGCCTCTTCCTCGCTCGTGTGGGGTGACCGAGCGGTCGAGCCGAGCCGGCCCGGCGGGAGACGTCCCGCCAGGCCGGCTCGGCGGCGATCAGCTGGTCTGGCCGGCCGCGACCTCGTCGGCCGTGTAGTACCCGGAGTCGACCAGGAGCGGCGTGATGTTGTCCGCGTAGACGATGTCCGACTCGAGCAGGTACGACGGGACGACCTTCATGCCGTTGTCGTACGTCTCGGTGTCGTTCGCCTCCGGCTCCTCGCCGCTCAGGTACGCCTGGGCCGCGACGACCGCCTGGTCGGCGAGCTTGCGCGTGTCCTTGAAGATCGTCGAGTGCTGCACGCCGTCGACGATGAGCTTGATCGACGCGATCTCGGCGTCCTGGCCGGTGATGATCGGCATGGGCTTGTCCGCGGAGCCGTAGCCCGCGTTCTCGAGGGCCGTGATGATGCCGCGCGACGCGCCGTCGAACGGGGACAGCACGCCGTCGAGCGGCTTGCCGTCGTTGTAGGCCGCCGTGAGGACGTCCTCCATGTTCTTCTGCGCGACCTCCTGCTGCCAGCGCAGGATCGCGACCTGCTCGATGTCCGTCTTGCCGGACGGGATCGTCAGGACGCCCGAGTCGAGGTACGGCTGGAGGGTGTCCATCGCGCCCGCGAAGAAGAAGTGGGCGTTGTTGTCGTCGAGCGAGCCCGCGTGGACCTCGATGTTGAACGGGCCGGCGGCCTCGCCCTCGGAGCCGTCCGCGTTGAGGACGCCCAGGCCCACGAGGAGCGCCGTCGCCTGCTGGACGCCGACGTTGTAGTTGTCGAACGTGACGTAGAAGTCGACGTTCTCGCTGTCGCGGATCAGGCGGTCGTACGCGATGACCGGGATGCCGGCGTCGGCCGCGGCCTGGAGCTGGCTCGCGAGCGCGGTGCCGTCGATCGCGGCGATGATGAGCGCCTCGGCGCCCTTGGTGATCATCTGGTCGATCTGCTGCGACTGGGTCGGGATGTCGTCGCCCGCGAACTGCAGGTCGACCTCGTACCCGGCCTCCTCCAGGCCCGCCTTGACGGCGTCGCCGTCGGCGATCCACCGCTCGGACGTCTGCGTCGGCATCGCGACGCCGATGAGGCCACCCTCCGACGACTCACCCGAGCCCGAGTCCGTGCCCTCGTCGTCCGTGGACGACCCGGCACCCTCGCCACCGCACGCGGCGAGCGTCATTGCGAGCGTCATGCCCACCGCAACCGCGGCAAACTTCCTGGTGCTCATTTCTCCTCCTCGAGAACTGTCCTGCTCATGGGCCGCCTGGTACGTCCAGGGCGGGGCCCGGGGGCCCTGACCGCGGGGGTCAGGAAGTGCTGGTCGTGCTACTCCACCTGGACCACCTCGGCGCCGGCGCGGCGCAGCCGCGCGAGCTCGTGGTCGGGGGCCGAGGGGCCCGTGACCACGCTGTGGACGTCCTCGAGCCGCGCGATGCGGCCCAGGTGGATCTGGCCGAGCTTCGAGCCGTCGGCGACGACGACGGCGCGCTCGGAGGCGGCGATCATGCGGTGCTTGATCTCGGCCTCGGGCAGGTTGAGGTTCGTGATGCCGCGTTCGGCGTCGATCCCGTTGCAGCCGATGAAGCCGAGGTCCGCGTGCAGCCGGTCGAGCAGGACGGTGCCCAGGGGGTCGACCAGCGAGTGCTGCAGGGGGCGCAGCGTGCCGCCCGTGACGACGACCTCGATGCGGCCGATCGCGGGCTCGAGCTCCAGGGCGACCCGCAGGCCGTTCGTGATGACCACGACGCCCTCGAGGTCGGTGCGCGCGACGAGCGCACGCGCGATCGCCGTCGTGGTCGAGCCGACGTCGAGCAGGACGCTCGCCCCCGAGGAGACCATCGCGGCGGCGTGCTCGCCGATGCGCTGCTTCTCGCCCGCGAACTCGACGGCCGCCTCCTCGAAGGACGGCTCGCGGCGCTCGGGCCCGCCGGCGATGACGCCGCCGCGCACCCGGCGCACGGCGTGCGTCGTCTGGAGCGCCGCGAGGTCCGCGCGCACCGTCACGTCGGAGATGCCGAAGGTCTCCGCGAGGTCGGCGACGCGCACGAACCCGCGTTCGCCGATCACCTGGAGCATGCGCTCGCGACGCAGCGTCGCGGGCAGCAGCTCGACCTCGTCCTTGAGCACGCGCCCACTGTCCTGGGGTCGCGACGCTTGCGTCAACTTCGTGAAGCCAACTTTTGATTGCGAAACAGTAACGCCGCAGCGCCGCCGGCGCGCCCGGGACGTTGGTCCCCCGCGCGCGGACGGCCTGCCGTGGCACTCACCGCGGTGGCCTGCGCGCCAGCCGTCGGGCGCGCCGACGCGCGCCCGCACCCGGCCCTCGGCCGGGTGCGGGCCCGCGCTGTTTCGGAACATCACCGAAAGCAAGCGAAACGCCGCGCAAGCATGGTCAGAGGCCCTGGGCGAGGCGGTAGTACGCCTGGTTCCATCGGATCTCCTGGGTGAACCCGCGCGACGTCGTCGCGTCGTCGATGACGAGCAGCTCGGTCCGGGCGATGTCGGCGAAGTCCACCCACGCGTCGACGCCCACCTGGGTGGTGAGCACCGTGTGGTGGGCCGCGCCGGCCATGAGCCACGCCTCGGCGGACGTCGCGAAGTCCGGCTGCGGCTTCCACACCGCGCGCGCGACCGGCAGGTTCGGCAGCTCGGCGGACGGCGGCACGACCTCGACCGCGTTCGCGGTGAGCCGGAAGCGGTCGCGCATGTCGGACAGCGCCACGACGACGCCGGGGCCGGGATCCGTGTCGAAGACCAGTCGGACGGGGTCCTCCTTGCCGCCGATGCCGAGCGGGTGGATCTCGAGCGACGGCTTCGCGGTCGTCAGCGTCGGGCAGATCTCGAGCATGTGGGCGCCGAGGATCCTCTCGTCGCCGGGCACGAGGTCGTAGGTGTAGTCCTCCATGAGCGACGCGCCGCCGGGCAGCCCCTGCCCCATGACCTTGGCCGCGCGCACCAGGATCGCGGTCTTCCAGTCGCCCTCGGCACCGAAGCCGTAGCCCTTGCTCATGAGCCGCTGGACGGCGAGCCCGGGCAGCTGACGCAGCGCGCCGAGGTCCTCGAACGTCGTCGTGAACGCGGTGGCGCCGATCTCGCCGAGCAGCGCGAGGAGCGCGAGCTCCTGCGTGGCGCCGTAGCGCAGGGCGTCGTGGCGCTCCCCGCCGCGGCGCAGCTCGGGCACGACGTCGTAGGTGTCCTCGTACTCCGCGACCAGGGCGTCGACGTCCGCGTCGGCGACCGCGTCCACCGCGGCGACCAGGTCGTTGACCCCCCAGGTGTTGACCGAGACGCCGAAGCGCAGCTCGGCCTCGGTCTTGTCGCCCTCGGTGACCGCGACGTTGCGCATGTTGTCCCCGAAGCGCGCGAGGCGCAGCTCACGCGTCGCGGCCCACGCCGCGGCCGCGCGGACCCACGTGCCCACCTTCGCCTGCACGGCCGGGTTCGACACGTGCCCGACGACGGTCTTGCGCGCGACCCCCAGGCGGGACTGGATGTACCCGAACTCCCGGTCGCCGTGGGCGGCCTGGTTGAGGTTCATGAAGTCCATGTCGATCGTCGCCCACGGCAGCTCGACGTTCGCCTGCGTGTGCAGGTGCAGCAGCGGCGTGCGCAGGGCGTCGAGCCCGACGATCCACATCTTCGCCGGGGAGAACGTGTGCATCCACGCGACGACGCCGATGCACGCGGGGTCGGCGTTGGCCTCGAGCGCCATGCGGTGGATCGCCTCGCGGTCCTTGAGGACCGGCTTCCACACGATGCGCACCGGCACGGCGTCCGCGTCGTCCAGCGCGCGCGCGATGGCCTGGGACTGCTCGGCGACCTGGCGCAGGGTCTCCTCGCCGTAGAGGTCCTGGCTGCCGGTGAGGAACCAGACCTCGCGGTCGGCGTAGGGCTTGGTCATCGTTGCTCCTTCGGGTGGGGCGTCAGCGCCCGTAGACGTTCTGGTAGCGGTCGTAGAGGCGGTCGATGTCGGACTGCGCGATCGGCAGCGGCTCGCCGAGCTGCCGGGAGATGTGCACGGTCCGCGCGACCTCCTCGCACATCACGGCGGCCTTGACCGCCGCCTTCGCGTCCCGGCCGATCGTGAACGGGCCGTGGTTGCGCATGAGGACGGCGGGGCTGCGGCTCTCGCGCAGCGTCTCGACGATGCCGCGACCGATGGAGTCGTCGCCGATCAGGGCGAAGGGGCCCACCGGGATGTCGCCGCCGAACTCGTCGGCCATCATCGTCAGCACGCACGGGACGGGCTCGCCGCGGGCGGCCCACGCGGTCGCGTAGGTCGAGTGGGTGTGCACGACGCCGCCGACCTCGGGCAGGTGCCGGTACACGTACGCGTGCGCGGCCGTGTCCGACGACGGCGACCGGTCGCCGTCCACCAGCTCGCCGTCCAGGTCGCACACGACCATGGCGTCGGCGCTCAGCTCGTCGTACGTGACCCCGCTCGGCTTGATGACGAGCAGGTCCTCCTCGCCCGGCCCCGCCTGCGGGTCGACGACCACGCGTTGGGAGACGTTGCCCGCCGTCCACACCACCAGCTCCCAGCGGGGGAGCTCGGCGTGCAGTGCCGCGACGACCTCGCGCGTGCGCGCGACGGACTCGCGGACGTGGTCGGGGTACGCGTCCAGGGTTCGGGCCGTCATCGTCTCTCCTGCCTCGTGGGGTGCGTGCTGCGTGGTGGCGGGGCGGCGCCGCGTCAGTCCTGCCGGCCGGTCGCCTCGACCGCTGCGCGCTCGACCGCGAGGCCGGCGACGTACCGCTCGAGGTAGGTGGCGTAGCCCGCCACGTCGGCGGCATCGGGCTCCACGACGTCGACCGCCGCGCCGGCGAAGACCCGCTCGTCGAGGAACGTCCGCAGGTCCTGCTGGGACGCGGCGCCGAGGTAGGCAGCCAGCACGGCGATCCCCCACGGCCCGCCCTCGCTCGCGGTGCGGGCCACGGCGACGGGCGTGCCGACGGCCGCCGCCAGCAGCCGCTGCGCGACGCCGGCCGTGCGGAACATGCCGCCGTGCGCGAAGAGCGTGTCGATGCCGACGCCCTCGCCGGCGAGCACGCGCATGCCGAGGCTCAGCGTGGCGAACGCGCCGTACACCTGCGTGCGGACGACGTTCGCGAGCGTCAGCCGGCTGCCCGGGGTGCGCACGATGAGCGGCCGGCCCTCGGCCAGCCCGGTGATCGGCTCGCCCGAGAGGTAGTTGTAGGCGAGCAGCCCGCCGCCGTCGGCCTCGCCGTCGAGCGCCTCGCGCAGCAGCGCGCCGAAGACCGCGTCCGGCTCGGCGGGGTGGCCGAGCACCGCAGCGAAGCGGCCGAAGACCTCGGCCCATGCGCCGAGCTCACTGGCCCCGTTGTTGCAGTGGACCATCGCGACGAGGTCGCCGGCGGGGGTCGTGACGACGTCGAGCTCCTCGTGCACGCGCTCCAGCGGCTGCTCGAGGACCACCATGGCGAAGATGCTGGTGCCCACGCTGACGTTGCCGGTCCGGGGCGCGACCGCGTTGGTGGCCACCATGCCGGTGCCGGCGTCACCCTCCGGCGGGCAGAGCGGGATCCCCGGCTGCAGGCCGCCCGTCGGGTCGAGGAGCGCAGCGCCCGCCTCGGTCAGTCGTCCGGCCTCCTGGCCCGCGACGAGCACCTCGGGCAGCAGGTCCTCGAGCCGCAGGCCGGGCCGGCGCGCCGCCAGCAGCGCGTCGGCCTGCGCGAGCATGCCCGCGTCGTAGCGCCGCGTCGCGGGGTCGACCGGGAACATGCCCGACGCGTCGCCGACGCCCAGGACGTGGCGACCGGTGAGCCGGTGGTGGACGTACCCGGCGAGCGTCGTGAGCTGCGCGATGCGGGGGACGTGCGGCTCCTCGTCGAGGACCGCCTGGTACAGGTGCGCGACGGACCAGCGCAGCGGGACGTTGAAGCCGAGCGCCTGCGTGAGCTCGCGCGCGGCGCGCTCGGTCGAGGTGTTGCGCCAGGTCCGGAACGGGACGAGCAGCTCGCCGTCGGCGTCGAGGGCCAGGTAGCCGTGCATCATCGCCGAGACGCCGAGCGCGCCGAACGTCGTCGGTCGCATCCCGTGGCGCCGCTGCGCGTCGTCGAGGAGAGCCGCGACGCACTCCTGCAGCCCGGTCCAGACCGCGTCGAGGGAGTAGGTCCAGGTGCGGTCGACGTACTCGTTCTCCCAGTCGTGGCTGCCCGTGGCGAGCGTCGTGCCGTCCTCGGCGACGAGGCAGGCCTTGATGCGCGTGGAGCCGAGCTCGATGCCCAGTGCGGTGCGGCCCTGGGCGATCGCCGCGCGGGCCTCCCCTGCGTCCATGGCGGGGTCGAGCGTCATCGAGTCATCTCCTCGGGCGTGGCGGCGCTGGCACGGTCGGGGAGCGGGCACCACAGGCGCCGGCTCACGACCACCCGATGTTAGCGTTCACATGAGAGATGTCAAGGAGCTCCGAGGTCCCGGCCGGGGCGTCAGCCGCGCGCCGGCCCGCTGCTCCGCCGGACCACCAGGCGCGGCGCGATGAGTGTCGGCGCCACGTCCTGCACGCCGTCGCTCCCCCGCCCGATCGCCGCGACCAGCAGCTCCATGCAGCGCCGCCCGAGCGCCGCGAACTCCTGCCGCACGGTGGTCAGCGGCGGGTAGAAGTGCGCCGAGCCGTCGACGTCGTCGAACCCGACCACCGACACGTCCCCCGGGACCGAGACGCCGGCCTCCGCGAAGGCGCGCAGCAGACCGAGCGCGAGCTGGTCGTTCGCGGCGAAGACCGCCGTCGGCAGGTCGCCGCGCACCAGCGCGCAGCCCACGTCGTACCCGCGCCCCGCGCTCCAGTCGCCCTCGACCGGCTCGCCCGGCGTGATGCCGGCGGCCGCGAGCTCGTCGCGCCAGCCCGCGACGCGCGCGCGGGCGTCGAGCCAGTCCTGCGGCCCGGCGAGGTGGACGACGTCGGCGTGGCCGAGGTCGAGGAGGTGGCGGACCGCGAGCCGCGCGCCCGCGTACTGGTCGACGGCCACCGCGTGCAGGCGCCCGCCGGGCAGGTCCTTGGGACCGACCATGACCACCGGCACCGGCGCGTCGAACGCCCGGACGGCCTCGACCGCCTCGTCGTGGGCGGCGACCACCACGACGCCCTCGACGCCCTGGTCCATGAAGTGCTCCAGGACCTGGCGCATCCCGGCGGCCTCCCAGCGCGCCACCGTCGCGACGCTGACGAACAGCCCGGCGTCGCGCGCGGCCCCCTCGACGGCAATGAGCGTGCTGGTCGGCCCGAAGAGCGCCGACCCCGACGTCACGACGCCGACCGTGCCCGTGCGCCGGGTCACGAGCGCGCGGGCGGCGGTGTTGCGCCGGTACCCCAGCTCCGCGATCGCGTCCAGGACGCGCTGGCGCGTCTCGGGACGCACGCTCGGGTGCCCGTTGAGCACGCGCGAGACCGTCTGGTGCGACACCCCCGCCACGGCGGCGACGTCGCTCATCGCCGGCGGGCGGGGCGAGCTCATCCCAGCTCCCGCGCGATCGCCGCCGACCGGTCGTGCGCCGCCTGCGCCGCGGCGAGCACGGCGGCCCGTGCGCCGTGGGCGTCGAGCTCCCGCAGCCCGGCGACGGTGGTCCCGCCCGGGGACGAGACGCGCTCGCGGAGCACGACGGGATGCTCCCCCGTCTCGGCCAGCATGGTCGCCGCGCCCCGGAAGGTGGCGACGGCGAGCTCGAGCGCCTGCGCGCGCGTCAGGCCCAGCAGGACGCCGGCCTCCGCGAGGGCGTCGACGAGGTAGAACACGTAGGCGGGCCCGCTGCCGCTGATCGCCGTCACGGCGTCGAGGAGGCGCTCGGGGACGCGGAGCACGAGGCCCGTGGCGGCGAGCAGCCGCTCGACCACGGCGAGGTGGTCGTCGGTCGCGGCGGTCCCGGCGCTGATCCCGCTCGCCCCCTCGCCGACGGTCGCGGGCGTGTTGGGCATGACCCGGACCACCGGCGTCCCCGCCGGCAGCCGCTCCTCGTAGAACGAGATCGGGAGCCCGGCCGCGACGCTCACCACGACCGTCCCCTCCCGCAGGCGCGGGCCGATCTCCGCGAGCGCGGCCTCGACGTCGACGGGCTTGACCGCCACCACGACGACGTCGGCGCGGCTGGCGACCTTCCCCGCGGAGTCCGCGGCGCGCACCCCGTACCGCTCGGACAGCTCCGTGGCGCGTGCGGCATAGCGCTCGCTGACCGCGACGTCCTCGACGTCGACCCCCGCGCGCAGCACCGCGCCGACGATCGCCTCGCCCATGACGCCGCCGCCCAGCACGGCGACACGGCCCAGCGGTACCTCGGACATCGTGACTCCTTGCCGTGTGCGGGCGGTCGTGCGGGACCCTCGGAGCGACTCAGAGGGGGAAGGCGGCGAACAGGTCGCGGACGTCGTCCGTGGGGCCGTCGAGCTGGAGCACGGCGGTGCCGTTCCACCAGGTCAGGGTCGCGGTGCCGTCGCCCCGGGGGACGATCGTGTAGCGACCGGCCTCGGCCCCGTCGGTCGTCGTGACGGCGCCCTCCTCGGTGTCCGTGGAGACCTCGTCCTCGCTGCCCTCCTCGGCGCCGTCGCCCGCGCCGGCCTGCGCGGCGGCGGCCGTCTGCGCCTCGACCGCTACGGCGTAGGCGGCGGACGCCTCCTCGGGCGTCTCCCACTGGGCCGCGAGCAGCACGACGGAGGCTGCGCCGTCGGTGTAGGCGAGGCGGTAGGCCTCGACGGCCCCGGCCTGCAGGCCGGCCGGGTCCTCGGCGAGCTCGCTCAGCGCGTACGCGAGCACCGTCGACGGCAGGGCGTCCGAGAAGGCCGTCCCGGCCGCCCGCGCCACCGGCTCCACGGTCGGCGTCGGGAGCGGCAGCGTCACGGTCTCGGGCTCCGGGGCCACCGCGGGATCCCCGCCCCGGTCGCCCAGCAGGAGCACACCGCCGACGACGGCGCCGACCAGGACGAGAGCGCCGAGCACCAGCAGCCACACGGGCGGCGTGCGACGCTCCGGACGTCCCGCGGCGGGCTCCGGCTCCGGGGCGGGCGACCGGCGTGCGGGGCTCGCGTCGCGATCCTCTCCCGCGGCGCCGCCCGCACGGCCCGCCGGGGGTGCGCCCTCCTGGGCCCGGACCTCGCCGAACGGCCAGGCGGGCGGGCGACCGCCCGCCGCGGGGTCGCGCGGATCCGTGCCACTGCTCGTCATGCGTCACTCCCTGCGGTCCGGTGCGCGGCCAGCCTAGGGCCTGGGCGGCGCGCGCTGCGGGAGCCGGTCGGCCAGGTCAGGCCGCTCGACGGCGTCGGACGCTCACGCGGTCCGGCGGCGCAGGGTGGTGGCGCCCACGAGGAGCGCGCCGACGGCGAAGGCCACCACCGCGCCCACCGCGCCGCGCACGTCGGCGATCCCGGCCCCCGCGGCGAGGTCCTGCAGCGCCTCGAGGCCGTAGGTCAGGGGCATGGCGCGCGAGAAAACCTCGAGCGGGGCCGGCATCTCGGCGCGCGGCATGAAGAGCCCGGCCGTGACGAGCTGCGGGAAGATGACCGCCGGCATGAGCTGGACCGCCTGGAACTCGGTGCGCGCGACGGCCGAGGCGGCGAGCCCGAGCGCGGTGCCGAGGATCGCGTCGAGCACGGCGACGAGGACGACGCCCCCGAGGTCACCCGCGACCTCCATGCCGCACACCCAGACGGCGAACGCGGTCAGGACGAGCGCCTGGAGCACCGCCATCAGACCGAAGGCGAGCGCGTAGCCGACCACGAGGTCGCCCTTGCCCAGCGGCGTCGTCATGAGGCGCTCGAGCGTCCCCGACTGCCGCTCGCGGAGCGTGGCGACGCTCGTCACCAGGAACATCACCACGAGCGGGAAGACGCCGAGCAGGACCGGCCCGAACGTGTCGAGGACCGGGGTCCCCTCGAACATCCACGCGACGAGCCCGAGCACGACGCACGGCAGGACGAGCAGCAGCGCGATCGTGCGGCGGTCGTGGCGCAGCTGGCGCAGCACGCGGCCCGCCGTCACCAGGGTCAGCCGGGCGCTCACCGGCCGACCTCCCCCGGGGCCCGGCCGACGAGGACCAGGAAGGCGGACTCGACGTCCTGGGTGGCGGTCTCGGTGAGCAGGTCCGGGAGGGTCGCGTCGGCGAGCAGGCGCCCGTCGCGCAGCAGGAGCAGGCGGTCGCAGCGCCGCGCCTCGTCCATGACGTGGCTCGACACGAGGATGCTCACGCCGTCGTCCGCCAGCCGGCGGAACAGGTCCCACAGGTCCCGCCGCAGCACCGGGTCCAGGCCGACCGTCGGCTCGTCGAGCACCAGCAGCCCCGGCCTCGCGAGCAGCGCCACACCGAGCGAGACGCGTGACCGCTGGCCGCCCGACAGGGTGTCGACACGCTGTCCCGCGGCGCCCACGAGGTCGACCTCCGCGAGCACACGGTCCACGTCCGCGCTGCCCACCCCCAGCACGGCCGCGAAGTAGCGGAGGTTCTCCAGGACGGTGAGGTCGGCGTAGACGCTGGGCGACTGGGTCACGTAGCCCACGCGGCGGCGCAGGTCGCGGTGGCCGGCGGGCAGACCGAGCACCTCGACGGTCCCTCCGGCCACCCGCTGCACCCCGACGACGGCGCGCATGAGCGTCGTCTTGCCGCTCCCGCTCGGTCCCAGCAGGCCGACGACCTTCCCCGCGGGCACGGCCAGGTCGAGCCCGCGCAGGATCTCCACCCCGCCCCGGACGACGCGCAGCCCCGCCACGCGCACGGCCGCCGCCTCGGTATTCCCCATGTGAGGAATATCCTCCTCGGGTCGCACCCGACGCAAGGGGCGGACGGCCGGACCGGCCGTCCGGCGCGGGTGGGGCGGCCGCGGTCAGGACGGGCCGCGGTCACCGGTGAGGTAGTGCTGCAGCACCGGGCCCACCGCGGCGACGATCCGCTCCCTGGGGGCCGACGCGATCGGCTCCAGCTCCAGGACGTGCCTCGCCACGAGGACGCCTGCCACCTGCGTCGCGATGAGGCCGACGCGGAGGTCGGCGTCGTCGCCCGTCATCGCGGCCCGGACCCGGCCGAAGACCTCGCTCGCCAGGAAGTCCCGGACCAGGTGGTCCTGGCCCGTCGAGGTCGCCGCGATGACCATCCGGAAGTGCTCCCGCCCCCCGGGTGCGTCCCAGGTGCGCAGGATCGCGTCCAGGAGGCGTGCGCCCAGGCCGTCGAGCCCGCCCGCGACGATCTGCGTCACCGCGGCGCCCGGGTCGATCTCCCGCCGGGCGAAGGCCATGGCGAACAGCTCGGCCTTCCCGCCGCCGAAGTAGTAGCGGACCAGGCGCGGGTCGACGCCGGCGCGACGCGCGACCCCGCGCACGCTGGTGCCGGCGTAGCCGAGCGCCGCGAACTCCGCGCGCGCCGCCTCGAGGATGTCCTGCGCGGCGCTGCCCTCGGTCCGGCGCCCCCGCGGCCGGGGCGTCGCCCCGTCGCCGGTGGTCCCGCTCATGGCCGCACCCTACGGGCCGCGCGTGCCGGGCCGTGTCGCAGGCCCGGGCTACCGTCGCCCCATGCCCTCCGCCAGCTCCGCCACCCGTTCACCCGGCCGCTCCGCGCGCAGCCAGCGCCCCGGCTACACGTGCCTCGAGTGCGGCTGGACCGCCGCCAAGTGGGCCGGGCGCTGCGGGGAGTGCCAGGCGTGGGGCAGCGTCGTCGAGGACACCGCGGCCGGCTCCGGCCCGCGCACCGTGGCCACGACCTCGCGGACGCCCGCGCGGCCCATCGCGGACATCGACGTGGAGACGGCGCGCGCCCGGCCCACGGGCGTGGCCGAGCTCGACCGCGTCCTCGGCGGCGGGCTCGTGCCCGGCGCCGTGGTGCTGATGGCGGGCGAGCCAGGCGTCGGCAAGTCGACCCTGCTCCTCGACGTCGCCGCCCGCGTCGCGCGCGCCGAGGGGCAGCGGGTCCTGTACGTCACGGGCGAGGAGTCGGCCGGGCAGGTCCGGCTCCGGGCCGAGCGCATCGGTGCGCTGGCGCCCGGCCTCATGCTCGCCGCGGAGACCGACCTGGGGGCGGTGCTCGGCCACATCGAGGCGACGTCCCCCACCATGCTCGTCGTCGACTCGGTCCAGACGATCGCCTCGTCCCAGGTGGACGGCGCCCCGGGTGGCGTCGGCCAGGTGCGCGAGGTGGCGGCCGCGCTGATCGCCGCCGCGAAGGAGCGCGACCTGCCCGCGGTCCTGGTCGGCCACGTCACCAAGGACGGGAGCGTCGCCGGCCCACGAACGCTCGAGCACCTGGTCGACGTCGTCTGTCAGTTCGAGGGCGACAGGCACTCGCGCCTGCGCCTCGTGCGCGCGAGCAAGAACCGGTACGGACCGACCGACGAGGTCGGGTGCTTCGACCTCACCGAGGCCGGGATCGTCGGGCTCGCCGATCCCTCCGGGCTCTTCCTGTCGCACACGCTGCACCACGTCCCGGGCACGTGCGTGACCGTGACCCTCGAGGGCCGCCGCCCGCTCGCGACCGAGCTCCAGGCGCTCGTGGTTCCGTCGATGCTCAGCAACCCGCGACGCACGACCAGCGGCGTCGACAGCAGCCGCCTCGCGATGATCCTCGCGGTGCTGCAGCGCCGGGGCGGCATCCCGCTCGCCGACAAGGACGTGTACGTCTCGACCATCGGCGGCGCGCGGGTGGTCGAGCCGGCCGCCGACCTCGCCGTCGCGCTCGCCACCGCCAGCGCGATGGAGGACGTGCCGCTCGCCGACGGCCTCGTCGTGCTCGGCGAGGTGGGGCTCGCCGGCGAGATCCGGCCTGTCGTGGGTCTCGGCCGGAGGCTGGCCGAGGCACGGCGCCTCGGGTTCACGCGCGCCGTCGTGCCGGCCGGCGGCCTCGACCGCGCCGACGTCCCCGCCGGCCTCGAGCTGCTCGAGGCGGCGGACCTCGGGCGCGCGCTGGTCCTCGCGCGGGGTCGGCGTGCGACAGCGGGCTGAACCCGCCCTCGCCGCGCCGCCCGGAGCCGGGTCCGCGGCGACCCTGCTCCCGTAGGATTCGGACGTGGTCACCACCGAGCGCTCCGCCGAGGACCTGCTGCGCTCCACCCTCGCCGCGGTCGCGCCCGGCACCGAGCTGCGCGACGGCCTCGAGCGCATCCTGCGCGGCCGGACCGGTGCGCTCATCGTGCTGGGCTTCGACGCCGTCGTGGAGTCGATGAGCTCGGGCGGCTTCGTCCTCGACGTCGACTTCTCCGCGACCCGCCTGCGCGAGCTGGCCAAGATGGACGGTGCGGTCGTCGTCAACGGCGACGGCACGAAGATCCTGCGCGCCGCCGTGCAGCTCCTGCCCGACCCGACGATCGAGACCACGGAGTCCGGGACGCGTCACCGCACCGCGGAGCGCGTCGCGAAGCAGTCCGGCTTCCCCGTCGTCTCCGTGAGCCAGTCGATGCGGATCATCGCGCTGTACGTGGGCGGGAGCCGCTACGTGCTCGAGGGCTCGGACGTCATCCAGTCGCGCGCCAACCAGGCCCTCGCGACCCTCGAGCGCTACAAGTCCCGCCTCGACGAGGTCAGCGGCACGCTCTCGGCGCTCGAGATCGAGGACCTCGTCACGGTGCGCGACGTCGCCGCCGTCGTCCAGCGCCTGGAGATGGTGCGCCGCATCTCCGAGGAGATCGCGGGCTACGTCGTCGAGCTGGGCACCGACGGCCGGCTCATGGCGCTCCAGCTCGACGAGCTCGTGGGCGGCGTCGGCTCGGACCGGCAGCTCGTCATCCGCGACTACGTCGACCCCGGTCGCGCCGGGCGCGGGCTGGCCGACGTGCAGGCCTCGCTCGCCGCGCTGGACGCCAACGAGCTCCTCGACCTCGGCCACATCGCACGCATCCTCGGCCTGGTCGCGGTCGAGGACTCGCTCGACGGCGCCGTCGGGCCCCGCGGCTACCGGCTCCTGTCCAAGGTCCCGCGGTTGCCGGGCGCCATCGTCGACCGCCTCGTCGGGCACTTCGGCGGCCTGCAGAAGCTCCTGGCCGCCGGCATCGACGAGCTCATGGCGGTCGACGGCGTCGGAGAGCAGCGCGCGCGTGCCGTCCGCGAGGGTCTGTCCCGGCTGGCCGAGTCCAGCATCCTCGAGCGCTACGTCTGACACCGCCGGGCACACCCGGCCCGGCGGGTCTAGCGTGCCGCCATGGGCGTCCTCCTCAGCCAGACCATCATCGACAGTGCGGACCCGGAGAGGCTCGGCCGGTGGTGGGCCGGCGTGCTCGGCTGGGAGACCGCCGTCGAGGGCGACGGTGAGGTCTGGGTCGCGCCGCGCGCCGCGGACCTCGTGGGCGGCCTGCTGTTCCTCGCCGTACCGGAACCGAAGACCCACAAGAACCGGCTGCACCTGGACCTGCGGCCCACGGACGGCTCCAGCCAGGAGGACGAGCTCGAGCGCCTCCTCGCGCTCGGCGCGACACGGGTCGACGTCGGGCAGCGGGACGCGAGCTGGCACGTGCTCGCCGACCCCGAGGGCAACGAGTTCTGCCTGCTGCACAGCACGCCCGCCGGCCTCGCCGCGGAGATCGCGGCCGAGGAGGCCGGCCCGCCCGCGGTCGGCTGACCGTCGGCGAGCTCGGCCCGCCTCGTTCCGTTCAGCCGAGCTCGAAGACCGCGGCCCCGCTGGTCGCACCGAGCGTCGAGACGACCGCGCTGTAGGTCCCGGCACCCGGCTCCGGCAGCCCGCCGGGGCACCCGGCCGCGGATCGCGTGCGGTCCCACACCACGGGTGTGTCCGCTCGGCCGCCCGGCTCGAGCAGGAGGAGGTTCGCGGCCGGGTCGGGCGAGCAGTCCAACGAGGACCAGATGCGGTCCGCCCCGGACGTGACGACCAGCTCGCGCTGCGTGGCGGCCGCGTCGACCGTGCAGGGGATCGTGCCCGCGTTCGTCACCGCCACGGTGAAGGTCGGCTGCGCCCCCGCGGGGTAGCTGCGCGCGTCGGTCGTGAGCGTCACCGTGAGGTCGGCGGCCGCGCAGGCCACCGGTCCGACGTCCGCCGGCTGCTCGACGGTCTCCGTCGCGGCCTCGGCGTCGGCCTCCGCCGCGGCCACCGGGGTGGTGTCGTCCGGCGTGTCGGCCGCCCTTCCCGCCCCGAACGCCTTGCTCACGAGCGACCACGCGAGGGCGAGCACCAGCACGACGGCCGCGAGCAGGACGAGCCGTCGGATCCAGTAGACGCGTGGCGGCCGGGGACCGACGGGACGCAGCACGGTGCTCATCGGATCGTCCCCTCCTTGGGCTCCGGGCCCCGCACGGGGCCGCTGCCGCCACGGTACGGCGGGGCGCCGCCGTCCCGGGGGCGCCGCGCCGGGCGGCCCCGTGGGGGATGATTCCCCCGTGCACGCCCTGGTCGAGCCCGTGGTCGCCTGGTTCGACGAGCACGCGCGGGACCTGCCGTGGCGGGCGCCCGGGCGGACGGCGTGGGGCGTGCTGGTCAGCGAGGTCATGCTCCAGCAGACGCCCGTGGCGCGGGTCGAGCCCGTCTGGCGCGCGTGGATGCAGCGCTGGCCGACGGCGGCGGACCTCGCCGCGGCGGGCCCGGACGACGTCCTGCGGGCCTGGGGCCGCCTGGGCTATCCGCGGCGGGCGCTGCGCCTGCAGGAGTGCGCCCGCACCGTGGTCGAGCACCACGGCGGTGAGCTGCCCGCGGACGAGGCGGCTCTGCTCGCGCTCCCGGGGATCGGCACGTACACCGCGGCCGCCGTCACAGCGTTCGCCCGCGGCCGCCGCAGCGTGGTCGTCGACACCAACGTGCGGCGCGTGCTGGCCCGGGCCCTGGAGGGCCGCGCCCTGCCCGACCCGCACCTGAGCGCCGCCGAGCTGCGGCGCGCCGGCGACGTCGTGCCCGACGACGACGCGACCGCCGCCCGCTGGAACGCGGCCGTCATGGAGCTCGGGGCGCTGGTCTGCACGGCCCGGGCACCGCGGTGCGGGGCGTGCCCGGTCGCGACGACCTGCCGGTGGCGGCTCGCGGGCATGCCGGCC
>NZ_JACEXH010000092.1:0-13272 GCF_014525465.1 Actinotalea sp. JY-7885
GCGGCGGCCGCCGCAGCCAGCACGGCCAGGCCGAGGCCCATGCCCACGGTGCGCGAGTCCACGACCCGCACGGGCACGGCGGCCTCGCCCGCCGCGAGGCCCGCGGCGCCGACCGTCCCGGACAGGTCACCGGACAGGTGGACCGAGACGATCTCGCGGGCGCCGCGGGCGACGGCACGCTGGTAGGCGCGCGCGAACGCCTCGGCACCCGGCTGCGACGTCGTGACCCGGGCGCCGGACCGGAGCGCGTCGAGCAGCCCGGCGGGGCTCAGGTCGACGTTCTCGCGGTGCGCGACGCCGTCGATGACGACGTGCAGCGGCACGACCGCGACGTCGACGACGTCGAGCACCTCGGGCGGCAGCGACGCGGTCGAGTCGGTGACGACCGCGACGCCGCCACGCGCGCCCGGCGCGGCGGGCACCTCAGGCGGGCACGACGTTGACGAGCTTGGGCGCCCGCACGATGACCGTCCGCACGTCGCGGCCGGCCAGCGCGCGCTGGACGCCCGCGGTCGCCAGCGCCAGCTCGCGCAGCTCGTCGTCGCCGATCGACGGCGGCACCTCGAGCCGGTCACGGACCTTGCCCTGCACCTGCACCACGCAGGTCACGGTCTCCTCGACGAGCCAGCGCGGCTCGGCGACGGGGTACGCCTCGCGCGCCAGGCTCTGCGGGTGGCCGAGCCGCGACCACAGCTCCTCGCAGATGTGCGGGGCGAGCGGCGCGAGCATGAGCACGAGGCTCTCGGCGGCCACGCGGGGCACCGTCGTCAGCCCGGTGAGGTGGTTGTTGAGCACGATCAGCTTGGCGATCGCGGTGTTGAACCGCATGGCCGCCATCTCCGTGCGCACGTCCTCGATCGTGCGGTGGAGCACGCGCAGCGTCTCCTCGCCCGGGGCGTCGTCCGTGACCAGCAGCTCGCCGGTCGTCTCGTCGACGACGTTGCGCCACAGCCGCTGCAGGAACCGCTGCGAGCCGACGACCGCGCGCGTCTCCCAGGGGCGCGACAGGTCCAGCGGGCCCATCGACATCTCGTAGAGCCGGAACGTGTCGGCCCCGTACGCGTCGTAGATCTCGTCGGGGGTCACGGTGTTCTTCAGCGACTTGCCGATCTTCCCGTACTCGCGGAAGACCTCCTGCCCCTGCCACGTGTACCCGCTCGGCACCGACGCGTCCTCGACGACCTCGTCCGCCGACACGTACGCCCCCCGCGCGTCGGTGTAGGCGTACGCCTGGATGTAGCCCTGGTTGAACAGCGTCCGGAACGGCTCGACGCTCGAGACGTGCCCGAGGTCGTGCAGCACCTTGTGCCAGAAGCGCGCGTAGAGCAGGTGGAGCACGGCGTGCTCGACGCCGCCCACGTACAGGTCGACGCCCCCGGACTCCCCCGCGTCGGCGTTGTGGCCCGGGCCCATCCAGTAGCGCTCCAGCGCGGGGTCGACGACGACGTCGCGCCGGCCCGCGTCGAGGTAGTTGAGGTAGTACCAGCACGAGCCCGCCCAGTTGGGCATGGTGTTGGTGTCGCGCCGGTACGTGCGCGGGCCGTCGCCGAGGTCCAGGGTCACGTTGACCCACTCCTCGTTGCGGCCGAGCGGCGGCTCCGGCATGGAGGTGATGTCGTCCGGCTCGAAGGTCCGCGGCGAGTAGTCGGGCACCTCGGGCAGGTCGACGGGCAGCAGCTCGTCGGGCAGCGCGATCGGCAGGTCGTTCTCGTCGTAGACGATCGGGAACGGCTCGCCCCAGTAGCGCTGGCGGCTGAACAGCCAGTCCCGCAGGCGGTAGGTGACGGTCCCGGTCCCGACCCCGCGCCGCTCGAGCCACTCGATCATCGTGCGCTTGGCCTCGTCCACGGGCAGGCCGTCGAGCGTGACCTCCGCGTTCGCGGAGTTGATCGCGGGACCGTCGCCCGTGTACGCGCCGCCCTCCCAGCCGTCCGGCGGCGCGACGGTGCGCACGATCGGCAGCTCGAACCGCTCCGCGAACTGCCAGTCGCGCTCGTCCTGGGCCGGCACGGCCATGATCGCGCCGGTGCCGTAGCCCATGAGGACGTAGTCGGCCGTGAAGACCGGGATCGAGGCGCCGGTCGCCGGGTTGACGGCGAGGTGACCCGTGAACACGCCCGTCTTGTGGCCGGCGTCGGCCTGCCGCTCGACGGCGGTCTTGGCGGCCGCCTCCGCGCGGTAGGCCGCCACGGCCGCCGTCGGCTCCGCGTGGCCGCCGGTCCAGGCGTCGCGCGTGCCGTCGGGCCAGGCTGCGGGCACCTCGTCGAGCAGCGGGTGCTCGGGCGAGACCACCATGAACGTGGCCCCGAAGAGCGTGTCCGGACGGGTCGTGAAGACCTCGACCTGCCGCCCGCCCACGACGTCGAACGTGACCTGCGCGCCCTCGGAGCGACCGATCCAGTGGCGCTGCATGGAGCGCACCTTCTCGGGCCAGTCGATGAGGTCCAGGTCCGCCGCCAGGCGGTCGGCGTACGCCGTGATCCTCATGTTCCACTGGCGCAGGTTGCGCTTGACGACGGGGAAGTTGCCGCGCTCCGAGCGCCCGTCGATGACCTCCTCGTTCGCCAGGACGGTGCCCAGCCCGGGGCACCAGTTCACCGGCGTCTCGGACACGTAGGCCAGGCGCTGCGCGTCCACGACGCGCCGGCGCTCCACCTCGTCCAGCTCGGCCCAGGTGCGGCCGCCGGCCAGGTCCGCCGGCACCGCGCGCTCCCCGCTCTCGTACGCCGCGACCAGCTCGGCCACGGGCCGCGCCCGGCCCGTGCCGCCGTCGGGGCGCACCGCGGCGTCGTCGTACCAGGAGTTGAAGATCTGCAGGAAGATCCACTGCGTCCAGCGGACGTACTCCGAGTCCGTGGTCGCGAACGTCCGGCGCTCGTCGTGGCCGAGCCCCAGGCGGCGCAGCTGCCGGCGCATGGTGACGATGTTCTCGTCGGTCGTCTTGCGCGGGTGCTGCCCGGTCTGGACCGCGTACTGCTCGGCGGGCAGGCCGAACGCGTCGTAGCCGAGCGCGTGCAGGACGTTCTCGCCGCACATCCGCCGGTAGCGGCCCACGACGTCGGTCGCGATGTAGCCCAGGGGGTGGCCGACGTGCAGCCCGGCCCCCGAGGGGTACGGGAACATGTCCATGATGAAGAACGAGGGCGAGTCCGGGTCCGCGTGACGGCCCTGCGCGTCGGTGAGCGGGCCGCTCGGGTTGGCGGCCCAGAACGTGCCCTCCTCCTCCCACCGGTCCTGCCAGCGCAGCTCGATCTCGGCGGCGAGCGCGGCCGTGTAACGCAGGGGCGCCTCGGGCGGCGTCGGGGCGGAGGCAGCGGGAGCGGGCTCAGGGTTGTGCACCCGCTCAGGTTACCGTCGGCGCACCACTCGGCCCGCGCATATACGCGGGCCCACGCACCCTCCCCTGCGCGGCCGCAGGAAAGGGCGCGTGGGCCGGTCGGTCAGCGGGCGGAGCGGTACTCGAGCGTCAGCGGGCACTGGAACGGGTCGCGCGCGGCCAGGCCGACCTTGTTGAGGTAGGCCACGACGATGGCGTACGAGCGCCACACGCTCGTCTCGGTGTAGTGGATGCCCCGCGACGCGCAGAACTCGCGGACGATCGGCTGCACCTGGCGCAGGTGCGGGCGCGCCATGTTGGGGAACAGGTGGTGCTCGATCTGGTAGTTCAGCCCGCCCATCATGAGGTCGGTGAACCGGCCGCCGCGGACGTTGCGGCTCATGAGCACCTGGCGGCGGAGGAAGTCGATGCGCGCGTCCGGCGGGACGATCGGCATGCCCTTGTGGTTGGGCGCGAACACGGCGCCCATGTAGAGGCCGAACAGCCCGAGCTGCACGCCGAGGAAGGCGAACGCCAGGCCGACCGGCATGGCCCAGAACACCAGCGCGAGGTAGCCCACGAGGCGGATGAGGACGAAGGCGATCTCGATCGGGCGGCGCTTGACCTCGCTCCGGCCGAAGATCGTCTTGATCCCGGAGATGTGCAGGTTCAGGCCCTCGAGCAGCAGGAGCGGGAAGAACAGCCAGCCCTGGCGCTGCGTGAACCACCCCACGAGACCCGAGCGGGGCGCCGGGAGGTCCTCGGTGTGGAACACGAGGGCGCCGGTGGCGATGTCGGGGTCGGCGCCGACCTGGTTCGGCTTGGCGTGGTGGCGGCTGTGCTTGTGCTGCCACCAGCCGTAGCTCATGCCGGCGTAGAGGTTGGCGATGACCAGGCTCGCCCAGTCGTTCCACCGGCCGGACTTGAAGATCTGGCGGTGCGCGGCGTCGTGCCCGAGGAACATCACCTGGCCGAGCACGAGCGCGAGGAGCGCCGCGAGCCCGAGCTGCCACCACGAGTCCCCGAGGAGCACGATGCCGGCCCCGATGCCGACGAGCAGCACGGTGAGCACGGTGAAGCGCGTCCAGTAGTAGCCGTAGCGGCGCCGCATGAGCCCCGCCTCCTGGACGGTGCGGGTCAGGGCCGTGAACTCGCTGACCTGGCGCTCACGCGGGCTCTCGGCCAGCGAGCGGTCGGCGCGGCCGACGGGCGTCTGGGTGGTGGACTCGGCGCCGGTGGGAGGGACGACGTCTGCGCTCATGCATACTTCCCGGTCTGCTGGGGGACAGCGCGGGCCCGGGGGCACCGCACCTAGATCGGTCCGAACCTACGGCACCGTAACCTCCGCCGCCAGGGGTGCGGCCCGACTCCCCGGCGTGTCGCGCCCGAACAGACCGACGGGCTCACGCGAGCGGTCGGACGCGCACCGCCGCAGCGGCGGCGGGCGAGAGCCCTCCCGGTGCCACCAGGACCGCGTCGAGCCGCACGCCGCGCCGCTCGCACTCGCGCAGCACCTGCGGGTCCTCGTCGTCGACGCGCACCACGCGGCCGCGGCGTCCCGGCGCCAGCGTCGCCAGCACGACGGCGTCCGGGCGCTCCACGGTGCCGTCCGCCTGCGGGATCGGGTCGCCGTGGGGATCGCGGCGCGGCCGACCGAGCAGCGCGTCGAGCCGCTCGACGAACACGTCGGAGACCGCGTGCTCGAGCACCTCCGCCTCGTCGTGCACCTCGTCCCACCCGTAGCCGAGCTGCTCCACGAGCCAGGTCTCGATCAGCCGGTGGCGCCGGACGACCCGCAGCGCGATCGCGCGGCCCGCGGCGGTGAGGCGGACCTGCCCGTAGCGCTCGTGCTCGACCCAGCCGCGGGCGACCAGCCGCCCGAGGGTCTCCGAGACCGACGGCGCGCCGACCCCGAGCCGGCGTGCGAGGTGCGAGGTCGTCACCGGCTCGTCCGACCACTCCTGGAGGTTCCAGACGACCTTGAGGTAGTCCTCGGCGACGGCCGTCAGGCCGACCTGCCGCGCCCCGCGCCGCCCCGCCCCGCTCACGCGCCGACCGCCGTGCCCTCGGCGCCCTCGGCGACATCGACGCGGGTCGCTCGCCGCGCGCGGAGCCGCGACGCGGCCCAGGCGAGCCCGAACGCGATGCCCTGGCAGACCACCACGAGGCCCGCCGAGGCGGCGTCGAGCACGTAGCTCGCCCAGATGCCCACGACGGCGCACGCGGCGGCGATCGCGGGCGCGACCACGAGCATCCGGTCGATGCGGTCGACCAGCAGGGACGCCGTCGCGCCGGGGGTGATGAGCATGGCGACCGCGAGCACGACGCCGACCGCCTGGAGCGCGACGACGACGGTGAGGGCGAGCAGCCCCAGCAGCAGCATCCCCGTGCGGCGCACGGACATCCCGACGACGTGCGCCTGGACGCGGTCGAACGCGTACAGGGTGAAGTCCCGCCGCAGCGCCACGATGACCGCGAGCGCGACGGCCGCGATGACGAGCACCTGGGCGATGTCGGCGTCGGAGACGCCCAGCACGTTGCCGAACAGGATGTGGGACAGGTCCACCTGGCTCGGGGTCGTCGAGACCAGGACGACGCCGACGGCGAACGTCGTGGTGAAGACGACGCCGATCGCCGCGTCCTCCTTGACCCGTGTCGACTCCCGCACCGCCCCGATGAGCGCGACCGCCCCGACACCGAAGACGAACGCCCCCACGGCGAAGGGCGCGCCCACGAGGTAGGACAGGACGACGCCGGGCAGCACGGCGTGGGACACCGCGTCCCCCATGAGCGACCACCCGATGAGCACGAGCCAGCAGCTGAGCATCGCGCACACCACCGACGCGACGAGGGTCACGAGCAGCGCGCGCTGCATGAACCCGAACTGCCACGGCTCGACGAGGAGCTCCCAGAACCCGGTCACGGCACCTCCGTCGGCGCGTCGAGGCCGAACGCCCGCGCGAGGTTCGCCGGGGTGACGACGTCGGCGGTCGGCCCCGCCGCCAGGACGCGCCGCTGCAGCAGCACGGCCGTCGCGCACAGGTCGGGCAGCGTGCGCAGGTCGTGGGTCGAGACGACCACCGTGGCGCCCTCGGCCACGAGCTCGTGGAGGACCGCCGTCACGGTGGCGACCGACACCACGTCGAGCCCGGTGAAGGGCTCGTCGAGGAGCAGGACGCGCGCCTCCTGCGCGAGCGCGCGGGCGAGCAGCACGCGCTGGCGCTGGCCGCCCGAGAGCCGCCCGATCTGGCGCCCGGCGAGGTCGGCGAGCCCGACGCGGTCCAGCGCGGCGTCGACCGCGGCGCGGTCGGCCGGGCGGACCCGGCGGCGGCGCCCCATCCGGTGGTGGCGGCCCATGAGCACGACGTCGGCGACCACGACCGGGAAGTCCTTGTCGACGTCGTCGGCCTGGGGCACGTACCCGACCAGCCCGTCGCGCCGCGCCTCGTCCGGGGTGCGGCCCAGGACCTCCACCCGCCCGGTGCGGGGCCGCACGAGCCCCGCGCACGCCTTGAGGAGCGTCGACTTGCCCGAGCCGTTCATCCCGACCAGGCCGCACGCCACGCCGGGGGCGACGTCGACCGCGACGTCCTCGAGCGCGACGACGTCGCGGTACCGCACCGTCAGGTCCCGCACGCGCAGGGCCGGGCCGCTCACCGGTCGCCCTCCCCCGCCGGGGCCCCCGTCAGCCCGGCGACCACGACGTCCACGTCGTGGCGCAGGAGGTCGAGGTACGTGGGCACGGGGCCGTCGGGGCCCGACAGCGAGTCGACGTAGAGGGTGCCGCCGAAGCGCGCACCCGTCTCGCGGGCGACCTGCTCCTGCGCCGTCGAGGAGACGGTGGACTCGCAGAACACCGCGGGCACCTCGGCGTCGCGGACGCGACGGACGACGTCGGCGACCTGGCGCGGCGTGCCCTGCCGCTCGGCGTTGACCGGCCAGAGGTACGCCTCGTCGAGGCCGGCGTCGCGGGCGAGGTAGGAGAAGGCGCCCTCGCACGTGACCAGGAGCCGCTGGTCGGGCGGGAGCGCCGCGAGCCGGACGGTGAGCTCGTCGTGCAGCTCGAGCAGCTCGGCGGCGTAGGCCTGCGCCCGCGCGTCGAACGCGGCGGCGTCGGCCGGGGCCAGGTCGCCCAGGGCGTCGGCGATCGCGACGGCGTAGTCGGCGCCGGTGCGCGGGGACATCCACGCGTGCGGGTTGGCGTGGTCGCTCCCGGCGATCGGCAGGGGGTCGACCGCCTCGGTGAGCACGACCGTCGGCAGGTCGAGCGGCGCGACGAGGTCCTCGAGCCAGACCTCGAGCCCGAGGCCGTTGGCGAGGAGCAGGTCCGCCCCGGCGGCACGGCGCAGGTCGTCCGGGCTGGGCTCGTACCCGTGGATCTCCGTGCCGACGCCCGTGAGGGACTCCACGCGCGCGTCCGGACCGGCGACGACGCCCGCCATGTCGGCGAGGACGGTGAAGGTCGCGAGGACCACCGGACGGTCGTCCCCGGCGGTTCCGCTCGCCTCGGCCGGAGGCGCGCAGCCGGCGAGGACCGCGGCGAGGCACGCGCCGAGCGCCGCGGCACCCCCAAAGTTCGGCATGCCGAACTTTAGGTCGCGCGGGCGTCAGCGCACCAGCACCAGGAGGATCTCCACGGCGCCCGCAGGCTCCACGGTGACGAACCCGAGGTCGGGCGCCTCGAGCCCGAAGTCCTCGAGCGTGACGGGGACCTGCCCCGCCACCTCGATCCCGGCCTCGGTGCGCTGGACCTGGAACGACGCCACCACCGGCCGGCTGACGCCGTGGAAGCTCAGCGTGCCGTCCACCGCGACGGCGACCGGCTCCGTCGTCGCGCCGATGGCCGAGACGTCGACCGGCGCCGTCAGCGTGAAGGTCGCCTCGGGGTAGGCCGTGGTGTCGAGCGCGCGCCGGAAGTACGCGTCGCGCGCCGACTCGTCCGTGACGATCGTGGCGGTGCTCACGACGACGTCGACGGCCGTCAGGGCGCCGTCGGTCACCTCGGCCGACCCGGTGACGTCCTCGGTGCGTCCCACGACCGTCACCGGCTCACCCGTGAGGACCTCCGCCAACCGGTAGCCCACGGCGGAGCCCTCGCCGATGCGCCAGGCGCCGTCGACGTCGACCGGCCCGGCCAGCACCTGGGCCTGCGCGGTGGGCGCCGCGGTGGGCGTGCTCAGCGTGAGCGGCGCCCGCGCGTCGGGGGCGAGGAACCGCGCGTAGACCCACGGTCCGCCGACCACCAGCGCGACGGCCAGCACGACGACGGCGAGCGTGACGACGAGCCGGCGCCGCAGGTGCTCCGGCGAGAGCTCCGGCGCGGCGGGCCCCTCACTCACGGTTCCCCCTGCGGCGGAGCACCAGCGGGACCACGATCCCGGCCGCGGCGAGCGCCACGCCGCCGATCCAGGCGGCGGGGGGCAGACCCCACGCGGGCTGCTCGGGGTCCGCCTCGGAGGCGTCGGTGACGGCGCTCGCGCTCGGCACAGGCGTCGCCTCCGCGGCCGTTGTCTCCTGCGGCGCCGTCGTCTCCTGCGGCGCCGTCGTCTCCTGCGGCGACGGGGCGGCGGTCGGCTGCTCGGCCACCTGGAACGCGAAGGTGCCCTCGAGCACGTGCCCGTCCGAGGACGGCGAGCGCCACGCCACGGCGTAGGCGCCGCCCGGCAGGCCGGGCCGCAGGGCCTGCGTCACGGTCGTCCCCGCGACGACTGCCTCGCCCTCGGACCACTGCGCGCCGTCGGGACCCGTCACGCTCACGGCCGCCCCGAGGGGCAGCTGGTCGGCGGAGAAGGTCAGGACGACCTGCGCGGGGGGCGCCTCGACGGTCGCGTCGGCCGCCGGATCGGTCCCGACCAGCCGGTCGTGGGCCGCGGCCGGCGCGACGCCGAGCGCTCCCTGGACGAGCAGCGCGGCGAGGAGGGCGACCACGGCGCCCGCTCCCCGACCTCGGACGACCAGCTCCTGACGCACGACGCTCCTCCTGGTGCTCGCCCCGCCGGACGTCGGCAGCGGCGGCCTTACCGTACGCCGGACGGACCCGCGACCCGACACCGCGTCACCCGTCGGCGCCGTCCGCGGCGTCCTCGACGCGGCCCTCGCCCGGCGCCCCGGTCGGGTCCCCGGTCTGGTCCCCGGTCTGGTCGGCCTGGTCCTCGGCCTGGTCCTCGGGCTGTTCCGCCAGGTCCGCCGCCTGGTCTGCCGTCCCGGGCGAGGGCCAGGGCGAGGCGAGACCGACCCGGGCCACGCCGTCGGGTGCGACCTCGATCACTCGGTAGTCGAGCACGGTGCGTGACGTCGGGTCCCACCGCAGCACGGTGAGCTCGGCCACCCCGCGGAGCGGCCCGACGGTCGCCTGGCCCAGGGTCGCGCCCGCGGAGCTGCCGCTGACGTACCGCACCCCCAGGCCGACGGCCTCCGGGCCGATGCGCCGGTGCTTGTGCCCCGAGACCTGCGCCGGGACGCACCCCTCCTCGAGCGCCGCGTTGCCCACGTTCGGGTTGTGGACGAGCAGGAGGTCGACGCCGTCGCGCTCCGCGCACGCGACGTCGGCCAGGCGCCGCGCCGCCTGCCGCACCGTCTCCTCGCCGGCGAGGCTGGTGCCGGCGCCGATGCGCGTCGCGTTGGGGTCGCTGTCCCCGAGCACGCGCAGCCCGGCCACCTCGACCACCTCGCCGTCGAGCACGCGCGCACCCGCGTGACGCTCCTGCGAGGAGGTGGTCTCGCTGTCGTGGTTGCCGTCGGCGACGAGCATGGGGACGCCCTCGGGCATCGCGCCGACGAACGCGTCGACGCAGTACTCCTCGACCGACGTCCCGTTCACCGTGGTGTCCCCGCCGTTGAGCACGACCTCGGCGCCGGAGAGCTCCGCGGCCGTGCGGATCACGCGCGCCATGCCGACGTTGCAGTGCAGGTCGCTGACGAAGAGCAGCACCACCGGCTCGGGCGCGTCGTCCTCGTCCGAGCCGTCGGCCGTGACACCGGGAGCGGCGTCCTCCGCTGCCTGCCCCGACCCGTCACCGTCCGACACCGGGTCACCGGGGTCACCGGGGTCACCGGGGTCACCCGAGCCGGCGCTGCCGTCCTGGGCCTGACCGTCCTCGGCCTGACCGTCCCCGCCCTCGCCGTCCGTGCCGTCGCCGACCGTGCCGTCGCCGTCCGCGCCCTCGGGAACCTCGCCGCTCCCCTCCCCCTGCGCCTGCTCGTCCGCCGCGCTCGGGTCCTGCTCGTCGCCGGCGACGAGCAGGGTCTCGCGGGCCACCTCGAGCTCGCGGTCGGACTCCGCCCGCTCCTCCCAGGCGGCCCGCAGGGACTCGGCGGCGCCGTCGTAGAACTCCTCGTTCGCGCGCCAGGCGTCCACGGCCATACCGCCGTAGGTGTCGACGAGACCCGCGAGCCGGCCCGTGATCCGGGCGCCGGCCAGCGGGGTGCCGTCGAAGACCGCCGACGCCGTCGCGTCCTGCCCGTCCCGCAGCGCCGCGTCGCTGCTCGCCGACACGGTGCCGACCACGAGCACGACGACCGCGGTGCCGCCGGCGACCAGCCCCGCGTAGGGACGGGCGGTGTCCAGGAGCTCGGCACGGCGCGCGGCCCCGAGCCCGGCGCGCACGAGCCACGCCCCGACGGCCACGGTGACCATCGCGAAGGCGGTGCGCCGCGCGGCGTCCAGCAGCAGGCGCTCGACCGCCGACTGGACGGCCGCCTGCGGGGCGCTGAAGAACTGCACGTACCCCCGCAGGTCCCCGCCGAGGACCTCGAGCGTCTCGGCCGGTTCGAGTGCCGTCAGCTCGGCCGGGATCTCCTGGACCACGACCCGGGCGCCGAGCCCGAGCGGGAGCGGCGAGTCGATGACCAGCGTCCCGAGGGGCCCGAGATCGACCGTCACCTCGCTGTCCACCGTGACCTCGTACCGGGCGAGGTGCGGGCCGAGCGTGGCCTCGGCGGATGCGGTGGCGACGCCCCACGCGGCGCACGGGAGGAGCAGCGCCAGGACGAGGGCGAGCGTCCGAAGCACGCGCACGGCCGGGTGCGCGCGCCGCCGCCCGGCACCGCCGGGCGAGGGGGTGGGGTCCTCGTCCGCTGTCATCTCCTCCTCAGTATCCCGCGCGCGCATGTTCGCCCACAGCGAACAGCCGGCTCACCCGGCGTTGCGCTCGTCGCGCCAGGAGATCCACTCGCGCAGGCGTCCCAGGTCGTAGTCCGGCCCGCTGACGTCCACGGTGAAGAGCGAGACCCCGAGATCGACCAGCTGGTCAGCCTGCTCCCCCGGCACGCCCTCGGTGCCCAGCCCGACGGAACGCTCGATCTCGGTCGGGTCGCGGCCGACGTCGGCGCAGTGCCGGTCGAGGACGGCCGACTTGTGCGCGAAGACCTCCGGGTCCGCGAACGAGTGCCAGATCGTGGCGTGCTCCGCGACGACCCGCAGGGTCTTGCGCTCACCGCCGCCGCCGATGAGGACCGGGATGTCGCGCGTCGGGGCGGGGTTCAGGGCGGCCCAGCGCGACCGGATGCGCTCCATGCCCGTGGCGAGCTCGGCGATCCGGGAGCCGGCGGTGCCGAACTCGTAGCCGTACTCGGTGTAGTCGCGCTCGAACCATCCCGCTCCGATGCCCAGGATCAGCCGGCCGTCGCTGATGTGGTCCACGGTGCGCGCCATGTCCGCCAGCAGGTCGGCGTTGCGGTAGCCCTGGCACGTCACCAGCGCGCCGATCTCGATGCGCTCGGTGGCCTCCGCCCAGGCGGCGAGCATGGTCCAGCACTCGAAGTGCTTGCCGTCGGGGTCGCCGTAGAGCGGGAAGAAGTGGTCCCAGTTGAAGGCGATGTCGACCCCCGCCTCCTCGGCCTGCGCGACGGCGCGCCGGATGGCGGCGTAGTCGGCGTGCTGCGGCTGGATCTGGACACCGATGCGGAGCGGGCGCGTCATGGGCCCGACCCTAGGGCCGCCCGACGACACCCCGCGAACCCGGCCGCACGCCCGGTCCGGCGTCGACGGAGAGGACCACCAGGGCTAGGTCGCGGTCCTCGCGCGGGCCCGGCGCTCCCGGAACCACGTCACGGCGGCGACGGCGCCGACGATGAGGACCGTGGGGACCAGCCACCGCGTCCACGGGCCGCGGTCGAGGACGACGGTCATGAACCCCGCGATGACCAGGCAGCTGAGGAGCACCTGTCCCGCCGCGCGAACGATCCTCGTGCCCATGCCGCCCCCTGTCGGTGCGCCCCTCCACCTGGGAGCGAGCCTAGGGGCGAGCGTCGGCGCGGCGCGAGCGCCTGCGCAGCCGACGTCGGACGACGACGGCGAGCGCGGTGGCAGACCGATCACCTGTGCGGGATCGCTCGACGTCAGTCCACGACGACGACCACGCGCAGGTCGCGCGGTCCGTGGACGCCCTCCACCCGGACCAGCTCGATGTCGCTCGTCGCGCTCGGCCCGCTGATCCAGGTCTGCGGGCGCTCGGGGTGCTCCCCGAGGAGGGCGACCGCCTCGGGCACCGACGCGACGACCTGGTCCGCGCGGACGACGCAGACGTGCCGGTCCGGCACCAGGCTCAGCACGCGGCGGCCCTGGTCGGGGCCGCCGTCGAGCACGATCGTGCCCGTGTCGGCCACCGCGACCCGGCAGGCCGTGAGGACCGCCCCGGTCCCGTCGAGGCGACGGGCGGTCAGCAGGTCGCCCGGCGCGTCGACGAGCACCGTGAGCCCGCTCGCCCGGACCGCGTCGAGCCACGCCTGCGGCAGCCCGGGTGGGACTGCGACGGCGCCGGCGTCCGCGAGCTGCGCCGCCACGGTGGCCGCGACCTCGCTCGCCCGGCAGCGGATCACGGCCGCCCGGTAGTCGAGCAGCCGGTCCGCCAGCAGGGCCAACGCACCCTCGGAGCCGGGCGCGACGTCGGTCGCCGCCCGGTAGCCCCGGACGACGTCGGCGGGCGCAGGGCCCGGCGCACCCGGGGCGCGGCCGA